>WRDJ01000001.1 GCA_009783495.1 Clostridiales bacterium
GGGGGGGGGTGGGGGGGGTGTCGGGGTGGCGGTTGTCTTCCTCCCCCCCCCAAAGTTTGAGCAACAGCGGGTGTGGGGGGGGGGGGGGGGGGGGGGGGGGGGGGGGGGGGGAGTGTTACACTATTAACAAAAAGCAAAGGGTGTGGGTTTATGAACATAAAAAGGAATTTGGTTTTTGCGCTCGTGTTATTGCTGACGGCGGCAATGGTTTTCACTCTGGCCGGCTGCGGTTCTGATTCGTCCGTTGATAATAATCCGGGAAACACAAATAATCCCGGTAATACAACGGCCGCGAAATATGTGGACGGCCATGATTTTTCCGATGGGGTCGCCTGGGTGCAAACGGCTGCGGGGCAATGGCAGGCGGTTGATAAAAAGGGGAAAGTAGTGTTAAAATTGGCTGCGGACGAATGGCCCCGTTCCAACTTTGCGCAGGGCGTTGCTCTGGTGCGCCGGGCTGACGGAACGATTGAGCTGATCGACAAAAAAGGCAAAGTCATATCCTCGCCGAAATCCGGGGAATATGATGGGATATGCGGGTTCATTCCTAAATTAGGAATGACCTTGGTGTATAAGCACATAGTCACTTATCAAGTGACCGAAGACCAAGTGGGGATTATTGACAGCAAGGGAAATTGGAAGGTAAATTTAACGAATGATGAAGTTCTTGTTAATATGTGTTATATTTCCGATTATGCTTCTTCCTCAGGCAATTATTTGATACATATAGGAGGGTATATTGGAGAAGGTTATCTTTCTATGATCCGTGGCGGTTATTTCGACAACGGCTATGTATCTCTTTTTGACGTCAATGCGAATATTCCATATTCTATAAAATTAGGATATAGTGGACTTGGTGATTTCGCATATTGTCGTGTAGGGTATATGGAAAACGGAAGTAGTGTATATATATATAGTTTAAAACGGACGATGTATTACAGCACAAGCAGCGGGGGAGTTTATGCTATAGATAAATTTGGCAATACAAACCAATTAATTCGTTTTTCAGACGTAGAGGAGATTTACTTGGGAAAGTACAAAGAGGGATTATTTTTTTATAAAAGCACGAAGTCGAGTCATTATAATTCAACCGGCGTGGGGTGCGGTTTTTATGACATAAACGGAAACAGAAAAATAAATCTTTCCGCTTATGACATTACCAATACCCCGGAGTTTACAGACGGATATTCTCTGTTGACGCTGCGGAACCCGCAAGGCACGCCGTTTTTCACAGTCATTGACAAAAACGGCAATGAAATGTTTGAGCCGAGGCTTGCGCAAGGCTTGAGCGTTTCAGAAATAAGCTGCGGCCTCATTGTTATCCGAAGCGGGGATTACGGGGATTATAGCTATTCTATCATCAGCACATCGGGCGCGACCATCGCCGATTTGGGGCAGGTGGATTCCGTTTCCGATTTTTGCGAAGACGCGGCGATGGTCAAAAGCGGCGATGAAATCTATTATATAGACAAAGCAGGCAAGCGGCTTTTCAAATAAGCATACGCGGCGATGCTAAAACCCCAAGCTCGCGAGGAACCTCTCCTGAAAGCCCGGGCAAGCGTTCAGGTCAACATGCTCGATGGCGGCGCCTTCCCCGCGTTCGCCCAAAAGATAGAGATACGCCCCCTTTAACGCGGCGTTGCCGAGGGAGCTGAGCTTGCCGCGCCATTGCCGGGACAAAAGGCCGACGGTCAGTATGTCTTCTTCCTCCAGATGCGCGCCGAAGGCCCCGGCTAGAAAGACCCGCTCCACCTCGTCCGGCCTCACCCCGGCTTTTTCCAGCAGAAGCCCGGCCGCCGCCGCCAAAGCGCCCTTGGCCAGCTGCAGCTGCCTCACGTCCTCCTGAGTGAGGGCGATTTCCCGCTCTGCGCCCTCTTCGCCCGGAGAAAGCAGAACGAACTCGCGCCCTCGCGGCCCCTGACGCAGGCGTTCGCTTAATTTCCCTGTGGAAGCCGAGGCGGGGGCAAAGCGGCCGTCTTCCCGCAAAATACCCGCGCGCAGCAGGGCCGCCGCCAAAGAGAGCAAGCCGGAACCGCAAAGCCCCAGCGGGATCCCCCCGCCGATGACGCGCAGACGCAGGGAATCCCCGTCCGGCCAAACCTTGTCAACGGCGCCGCAGGCCGCGCGCATCCCGTGCTTGATATGCACGCCCTCGAAAGCCGGGCCGGCCGCCGCCGAAGCGGCCAAAAGCCCGCCTCCGGCGCTTAAAACTATTTCCCCATTGGTGCCGGCATCCAGCAAAATGCGGGGCGCGGCGCTTTTTTCTTTATTAAGGAAGCCCGCGCTCAAAGCGGCGGCCCAGGCATCCGAACCGGCAAAGCCGCCGATATTGGGCGGCGAGGCAACCTGCGCATCCGCCAGCCGCGTGAAGCCCGGTTCCCGCCCGCTTTGCTCTATCGCGTTCAAAAAGGGCGCGCGGAAGGGCGCGCGTGCCAGGCCGGAGCAGCCGGCGCCCCAAAAAAGCCCGCTCATCGCGCTGTTACCTACCACAACGACCTTTTTTATCTCTTCCGGCTGCGCGCCGCAAGCCGAACACAAACGGCAGGCCAGTTTTTCCACGTCCTCTATGACGGCCTTTTGCAGGAGGGCGCCCCCTTGCGGATTTTCCGCGGCGAAGGAGAGGCGGGAAACGACGTCTGCGCCGAAAGCCCGCTGGCTGTTCTCCTTGGCGGCTTTGGCCAAAATGCGCCCGCTCGCCAGATCGGCCAACGCCGCCGCCACGGTGGTGGTACCGAGATCAACGGCCAAACCTAATGCCCCTTGTTGGTGTTTAGCTTCGCCGTACGAAACGAACGCGCCGGTTTCTTCCGGCAGACGGAGCGCCACGTCCTCAATCATTTGGCGCAGGCAGGCCAAAGCCCAGCCCTCGCTCAAAAGCCGGTCCCCAAGTGCGGCGGTTTCCGCTTCACCGGGAGGGGAGAGCCGCCCCCGCTCAACTTTAACTAAGCAACGCCGGCAAAGGCCGCGGCCCGTGCAATCCGCTTCCAGCGGCACGGCTTGCGCCGCCAGGGCATGATAGAGGTTCTCGCCGGGCTGCGCCGCGATTTCCTTGCCCGAAGGCAAAATGGTTATTTTAAGCTGTGATTGCATCAACTTCCTCACCCCCTCACCCCCTGACCCCCTCCCCAAGGAGGGGGAAGAATTTTTGGCAGCCGGGCAGCCGCCGAAAGCGGCTGCCCGGCTGCCAAAACAAAAACGCTAATAACTATACGCTCTCCCGGCCGCGTCGCCGCGTCCCGATGGGCGCGGCCTGCCCTTGCCTATGCCCTGGCTTTTAATCAGATTCGTTTATTTCTGTTGCGACCGCCAACCGTGAGTGTTTCAAGTAAACAAACTCATAGGTTTCATTCAGTTTCGTCCGCAGCTGATAACTGCTCTGCTTAAGCCAAAGGCTGTCTCCGTTTTCGAACTCAATAATGACGCCGCTATAAGTATAGAGGGAGGGGGAATTCGCATCCACTCTTCCAGTATGTCTTATAACTTTGCCTGTCACGGTCTCAAATTGCCGGTTTTCGACCGCGCTCTTGTCTCTTGCATATAGCACTTCCTGATACGAAAAGTAAGCGACTCCCGCCGCCAGCGCGCCCATAACTACAAATAATCCTATTTGGGTTCCTATTTTGGTTGCTCCCATTTTTTGAAAATGGCGCAAGATTTCCCTGCTTAATATCACCAACGCTACAAGTACAAGCGCAAGGATAATTATCATTACAAAGTCCGACTTAGCAAAGTTGTCATATCTGTATATCAAGTGATCTGCGGCAGCCATTTTTTCTCCATTCTTCATCTACTGTTTGATATTAGGTTCCATTTTAAAGTATAGACCGCGACCTATCCCTCTGCCGATCGCTTTACGAGCGTCAGGCAAGCCATATGTCACCTTGCGGGTTATCATTTCAGCAAGATATCTAGCTGGGTCAAGGTCTTGGCCTCTGATCCCCCATCGCACACTCTGGTTAGCCAAAGATCTTGCATAGACATCCGCGAGTTTTGCTAATGGTTCGGATAGTCCTAATCCTTTGTTAATCCCTAAAAGACATAATGAACAAATTATTTGTTCGCTCCAAGCCCTCGGCTTTCCTCTGCCAGCGCGCAGGCGAAAACCGCGATGCCCTCGCCGCGGCCGGTGAAGCCCAGACCTTCGGTGGTGGTGGCCTTCACGCTTACCTGCTCCGTGCATATCCCCAGCGCAGCGGCGATGTTCTCACGCATCAGGGCGATATAAAGGGCCAGGCGCGGCGTTTGCGCCGTCACCGTTGCGTCAATATTAACGATTTGCAGGCCTTTTTCAGAAAGAAGCGCCGCCGTCTTTTGCAAAAGCAGCAGGCTGCTGACGTCCTTATAGGTGGGGTCGCTGTCTGGGAAATGGCGGCCCAGGTCGCCCAAGGCCGCCGCGCCCAAAAGGGCGTCGGCAATGGCATGGCATAAAACGTCGGCGTCGCTGTGGCCCAAAAGCCCCAGGGGATGATCTATCGTAACGCCGCCCAAGACCAGCGCGCGGCCCGGCGCCAGGCGGTGGGCGTCAAAACCTTGCCCGATCCTCATATTGCAAGCCTCCTTCTAAGAATCGCTTCGGCCACGGCAAAATCCTCCGGCGTGGTGAGTTTGATGTTTTCATAGCCGCCTTCCACAATAGAAACGGCTTGTCCGAGCATTTCCACCAGCGCGGCGTCGTCCGTGGCCCGGGCCAGCTTCCCGCCTGCTTCCGCATAGGCCCGGCGCAGGATCCCGGCGCGGAAAACCTGAGGCGTTTGCGCGGCGTATAGCAAGGAGCGGTCGAGGGTGGCGGCCACCGTTTTGTCCCCGCGCGCCTGCTTGACCGTTTCCTTGAGCGGGGCGGCCAGGATAGCCGCGCCGGTTCTTGCCGCCGTTTCGATTACAAGAAGCAGGTGTTCCATGAGCAAGAGCGGGCGCGCCGCATCGTGCACCGCGATGAGCGGGCAGCCTTCCCCTGCATGGGCTAAAGCGTTGCGCACGGAAAAAGCCCTGCATTCCCCGCCTGCAACGATGGCCCGCATTTTGTTGATAGCGTATTTTTCCGCCAGGGCGCGGGCGGCATCAACTTCATCCGCGGCGACGGCGATGATAATTTCCCTGACCGCGCCGCAGTTTTGCAGAAGCTCCAGCGACCAGGCCAGGACGGGCTTGCCCGCCAACTCGCGGAAAACCTTGTTTTCCCCCCCGCCCATGCGCGCGCTGCGTCCTGCCGCCACTATGATGGCTGTTGTGTCCGGCAAACCCTGTTCAGTAAGCAAGTTCATCCACCTTTTCCGGTTACGATTTTTCAGGGGCGCGCAATATGCGCCCCTGCGGATAACGACGGTTATTGGGCAGCCCTTCATCGGAACGGGGAGGGGAGAGTTAACTAAGAGGCCGAAGGCTCTTGGCCAACGGCCTCTTATTAAAAACCACGGGGGCGCGGCGAGGCAATGGTTTTAATATATCGCTTCGACGCCGGCTTCGGGCTCGCCCGGCGCTTCTTCAATCTCGCCGTTTTTGCCAAATTTGGGACGGGCAAAGATCATCCGGCCGGCCATGGTCTGCAAAACACTGGTCACGATCACGCAGATGACGCGATTGAGGTAACGCCGGCCGTTTTCCACCACCACCATGGTGCCGTCGTCAAGATAGGCCACGCCCTGCCCTGCTTCCTTGCCTTCTTTCACCACTTGTGCCACGAGCTCTTCGCCGGGCAGCAAAACTGGCTTGACCGCGTTGGAAAGCTCGTTGATGTTGAGCACGCCCACGCCCTGCACCCGCGCCACTTTGTTAAGGTTGAAATCGTTGGTCAGCACCACGCCCCGCAGGTCGAGGGCCAGGCGCAGCAGCTTGGAATCCACCTCGGTGATCTCGGCATAGTTTTTTTCCTCGATCTTCACATTGGCCGCGAAATCCTGGCGCAGCTTGTTTAAAATATCCAGGCCGCGGCGGCCGCGGTTACGCTTGAGCTGGTCGGAGGAATCAGCGATGTGGCGCAGCTCTTCCAACACGAAGCCGGGGATGATTAAATCCCCCTCGATGAAGCCCGTGCTGTAGATGTCGGCGATGCGGCCGTCAATGATGACGCTGGTATCAAGAATCTTGGGGGCGATTTTGGTAAAAGCTGGGTCTTTCTTTTCCGGCTTATCCTTTTCTCCCTTTTCCCGGCGGAAAAGGGAAGTGAAATAACCCGACAGTTCCTCGCGCCGCTTCAGGCCGACCATCAGGCCCACATAGCCGAGGAAAACGCTGAAAATGATTGACAGATAAGGGCCGATCATGGGGACGCGCCCGAAGGCCGCGCCCAGAAGGCTGGCGATAATAAGGCCAGCTATAAGTCCGATTACTCCGCTGATGATATCCGCGGAAGGGGTTTTGAAGAGTTGCGAGAGGAAGGATTCCGTGAGCTTTTCCACGGCTTTGGTCAGGGGCGGGGCGATGAAAATGCCGGCGATGGCGAAGAGGAGGGGCAGAATGATGAGCGCTGGGAGATAAAGGTCGGGCCATCTTTCAGTCAGAACCGGTCTGGCCAGGGCAAAGATGAGCAGGAAGCCGATCAGGGCGCAGAGCAAGGTGATAAAACCGTAAATAAATTTTTTCAGCATATTTTCACCTCCTTTCTCACTGCGAAGATTCTTATGTTCGCACAAGCGCCGCCATGTCGCCGTCATCGGGAGACTTGACAAAAAGCTCGTCAATCATCAGGGCGACCGTCTTTTCTTCCCGTTCCTGCGCCAGCGTCAATTCGCTGATCAGGATCTGCCGGGCATAATCGAGCATGCGCCGCTCCCCGGAAGAAAGCCCCTTGGCCAGATGGCGCAAGGTCAGGCCGCGCACCACTTCCGCCACGCGGCAAATGTCGCCGCTTTTGATTTTTTCCATATTGCTGCGGTAACGCTTGGTCCAATTTTCGCAAAAGCCGCTTTCCGGGCCGCCGAGACGCAAAACGGCCAGCACTTCCTCCACCGCCTCCGCCTTGATGACGCTGCGCACGCCGGCGCCTTCAATGGCTTCGACGGGCACCATCACCTTCATGTCGTTGGCGCGGATGCGCAGGACATAATAGTTTTTCAGTTCCCCCAGGACCGCCCGGGTTTCTATGGCCTCGATGACGCCGGCCCCATGCACCGGATAAACCACCTTGTCGCCTATGGTGAACATGCCCTCACCCCTCGTTCGCAGAATTCTGAACATATTGTAGCAGGTTTTGGGCTTGTATGTCAAACTAAAAATCGCATATTTTATCACACCGGAAAGCGCTTGTCAGCAGCCGAACCCGTGCTTATCCCGCTTATTTTTTCCCCGGCTTCATCACGGTTTTATAATAGCCGTAAAGCAGCAGCAGCAGGCCGGCCCCCCAGGTGAAAAGGCTGTCCCAGGGCTTCACCAGGAATCTTCCAAGGCCGAGCGCCTCATCCCCGACGATCATGCGCAGGGCCGTATGCAACAGCACACCCCCGCCCAAGTAAAGCACGAGGGGATATTTGGCCATTATGCCGGAAATCCAGGTGGCGCCCCATACCAATAAGGGAATGGAGAGCAGCAGGCCGAAAATGACCAGAAGCTGGGAGCCGTGGGCGGCGCCGGCCACGGCCAGCACATTGTCAAAAGCCATGAAAAGGTCGGCCGCGACGATAACGCCGATGGCCCCCGCCATGCTGGGGGGGGATTTGACGGTGTGTTCCTTTTTGCCGTCCTCGGCTTTGAGCAGCTTATAGGTGATGAAAAGCAGCAGCGCCCCGCCCGCCAGCGCAAGATAGGGCACGGTGAGCAGCCTGACGGCGAAGAGGGTGAAAATAATCCGCAGCGCGATGGCGGCAAAGGCCCCCCAGGCCGCCGCCTTGCCCCTTTTCTCGGCGGGCAGGCGGCGGATGGCCAGGCCGATCACCGCGGCGTTATCCCCGGACAAAACCAGGTCAATCAGGGCGATGGAGAAAACGGCGCTGATGAAGCTCCCCACCGTATATTCGGAGAAAAGAGAGGCTATGTAAGAAAAAAACTGGCTCAATAACGGAAACCTCTTTTCCTAAAGCAAATAAACCGTTCAGGAAAATCATTATGTCATAAACGGTTAGCGTTGTCAAAAGCTCATTTAAAATTTATGTTTGCCGGCGCGGGCGCAGACCTGCCGGCGGGGATAAGGTTTTTATTTCTCGTTGCCGTCCACCCATTCCTTCGCTTCCGTGATTGCTTGCCGCGAGGGCAGGGGGAGCCCGGTGTTTTTTTCCCGGCCGCTGCTGTCGGAGATGGCTTGCGTCGCATAATCGGGGGATACGTTTTTAAGATTCTTTTTGGCCATTGTCGCCGCTCCTTTCCGTTATTTATTATTATTATTATTTTAGCGGCGGGAATTTTTATACCGGCATTTTCATCTTGCGGGTGCAAGGGCAACCGTGTTATACTACATTAATATGAATTAAATCGTTTCGGGAGGTTTGGCATGACGAAAGTGAGGGTGCGTTTCGCGCCCAGTCCCACCGGGCCGCTGCATATCGGCGGCGCGCGCTCGGCGCTTTTCAACTATCTCTTCGCACGCGGGGAAGGCGGGGATTTCATCCTGCGCATGGAGGATACCGACCGCGAGCGTTCCAGCGCGGCCTCGGAGGAGGACATCAAGCGCTCTTTGCTCTGGCTGGGCATAGAATGGAACGAGGGCGTTGATATCGGCGGCCCCCACGCGCCTTATAAGCAAATGGAACGCCTGCAAACCTATGAAGAGGCGGCGCAAAAGCTGATAGAAACGGGCCATGCCTATTATTGCTATTGCAGCCCGCAGGAACTGGAGGCCGCCCGCGAGCAAATGCAGGCGCAGGGACAAACTCCCCGTTATAACGGTGTTTGCCGCGGCTTGAGCGGGGAAGGGCGGCGGGCCAAAGAGGCGGAAGGGCGGAAGCCGGTTATCCGTTTCCGGGTTTCGGATGGGGCGGAAGCGGCTTTTGATGACCTAGTGCGCGGCAAGGTCGTTTTCAGCGGGGCGGAGATTGGCGGCGATTTCGTCATCATGAAATCCGACGGCATCCCCACCTATAATTTCGCGGTGGTGGTTGACGACCATTTAATGCAAATCAGCCATGTGGTGCGCGCGGAGGAGCATCTTTCCAATACGCCCAAGCAGCTTTTGCTTTATGACGCCCTGGGCTGGGAAAGGCCGCTTTTTGCCCATGTTTCCCTGATTTTGGGCGAGGACAAGAGTAAAATGAGCAAGCGTCACGGCTCGGTCTCCGTCACCGCCTATCAGGCGGAGGGCTATCTGCCGCAGGCTTTGGTCAATTTTCTTGCGCTTTTGGGCTGGTCGCCGGAAGACGGGCGGGAAATCTTTTCCCTGCAGGAGCTGGAACGGCAGTTTTCCCTGGACAGGGTTTGCAAGAGCCCGGCCGTTTTCGATATCAAAAAATTGCGCTGGCTGAACGGCCAATATCTGCGGGCGCTGCCGCAGGCGGAGATTGCCGCCGCTTTGCGGCCCTTCCTCACGGGCGATTGGCCGGAAGAACGCCTGCTGCTGCTGGCGGAGACCTTGGCCAATCATTTGGAGGTTTTCGCCGACGTGAAAAAGTTTCTGCCCTTGATGGAAGCCGGGCCATATGAGATAACCGGTGAGGAAGAACTGTTCATCCTGCGGCAAACCCATGTGAAGGAGCTTTTGCGGCGCTTCGGCGAGCGGCTTGCCGTACTGGAGGATTTTTCCCCCGCCGCCATAAAAGAACTTATCAAGGAGACGGGCAAGCAATGCGGCGTGAAGGGCGCGGCACTTTTCATGCCCCTGCGCGTGGCCCTGACCGCTTCCTGCCACGGGCCGGACATTGACAAGCTGACGGCGCTGATGGGCAAAGGGCTGGCCTTGACGCGTCTGGAAGGCGCTGAAAAATATTTATAGGCCGTTGGCAACAGGCGGCGCATAGCTGTGTCAGCGCATTGGAAATCAGCCGGGATACAGAAAAGAAAGGCTGTTCTCATGAATATAACAAAGAAAGAATTGATACAACTTTTAGAAAAAGAAAATATACCTGCGGACAATTATAGCCTGGAGGGTGTGATATGAGAAAAAACAAAAAAGAATCATCCTGGAAATGGTACGCCGTTAACCTGTTGTTTGAGAGCACTATCTCAGGAGAGCCAAATAAAGAGTTGATTGATGAGAATTTCAGCAATGAATTCAAGTTGTATGAAGAGCGCATTGTCGTTGTGCATGCGCAATCGCCAGATCACGCGTACAAATTAGCCGAGATAGATGTAAAAATAAGTGAAATGGTATATAAGAATCCTTATGATCAAACCGTTCATAAAAAACTTGCCGCATCTATAAACTGTCAAGAATTGTTTGACAGCGAAATTAAGACCGGAACCGAAATCTACTCGAGATTATTTCCGGAACCAACAGATATGAAAGTGGAAACAGTAATTGAAGTTCATTGCCCTGAAGCAGTTGACAAGACTCCAGCTTATAATTTTTTAATTAATGAGCCGTGGCTTAAGAATTAAAAAGCCGAGGCACAGGCGAAGGGCGGCGTCATGGGTGGCTGAAAAGAAGTTGAGCATTTTGCATATAGGCGTATATCTGCTGATCTTTTTTGCTGCATGGAGCGTATACGCGGTAACAATTTACCCTGTGCTTCTTGATTCGCTGAATTATACAGCCGTCGAACTTGTAGACTCGGCAATCAAATTGTTGCTATGGACGCTGCCGGCTGTATTGTTGATAAGGCGTTATCAAGACAGCATGTATGTCGGTTTAAGCGAAATGCTGACCGCTAAGCCAAAGTGGTTCATAAGCGTTCCCATATTGCTGCTTGCGTTGCTGATTCCTTTGGCAGAAGCGTTGGTTCTGCACGGAGAGATTAAAGTCCGTCCTGACTTTATCCCGGCAGCGCTGATAGGCGCGGTAGCGTTTGTTGGCATCACCGAAGAAGCCGTATTCAGAGGATTCCTGCTGAATGCCCTGCTCAAGAAAAAGAAGCTGTGGCCCGCGGTCGTAATAAACGCCGTTTTGTTTGCGCTTATCCACTATCCGGGCTATGCAAGCCAAGGTCTTGGTTTTTCGGCCATACTTTTCAACAGCGTTACGCTGCTTATCCCGCTCAGTATATTTTTCGCGTTTTCATTTATCAACACCAGAAATATCATTGTTCCGATGACCCTTCACATGACATGGAATTTGCTGACGATAATTTTCGTCGCTTAAGTAATAAGCGTTGTCCGCGCAGGCGCTTCGCAGCATATTATCTAAACCGTGAAACAGGAGGCAAAAAATGACGATCCGCATATACAACACTTTGCGCAATCAAAAAGAAGAGTTCGCGCCGGTCAAAGCGGGGGAGGTTGGCATCTATTGCTGCGGCCCCACCACCTATAACTATATCCACCTGGGCAATGCCCGCCCACTGGCGGTTTTCGACACGGTGCGCCGCTATTTCCTTTATCGCGGCTTCAAGGTGAAGTTTGTGCAGAACTTCACCGACGTGGACGATAAGATCATCAACCGCGCCAGGGAAGAGGGCGATACGCCGGAAAATATCGCGCGCAAATATATCCAGGCCTATTTCGAGGACGCGGCGGCCCTTTCCGTGCTTCCGGCGGACGTCCACCCCAAGGTGACGGAGCATATGCCGGAGATCATCGTTATGATCGGGCGCATCATGGAGCGCGGCCATGCTTACGCGGCGCAGGGCGACGTATATTTCGATGTGCGCTCCTTTCCCGGTTACGGGGAGCTTTCCCGCCGTGAGCTCGACGATATGCTCTCTGGGGCCAGGGTGGAACCGGGCAGTTTGAAGCGCGACCCGCTGGATTTCGCCCTCTGGAAAGCGGCCAAGCCGGGGGAACCGGCTTGGGAGAGCCCCTGGGGCATGGGCCGCCCGGGCTGGCATATCGAGTGCTCGGCCATGAGCGGCAAATATCTGGGCAAGGTTTTCGACATCCACGGCGGCGGGGCGGATTTGGTTTTCCCGCACCATGAGAACGAGATCGCGCAATCCAAGGCGGCGAACGGCGGGGAGTTTGCCCGTTACTGGATGCACAACGGCTTCATCACCGTCAACATGGAAAAAATGTCCAAATCTTTGGGCAATTTCTTTCTCCTGCGCGATATATTGAAACGCTTTTCCGGCGACGTGGTGCGCTTTTATCTTCTAAGCACGCATTACCGCAGCCCCATAGATTTCGCCGACGACAAGCTGGAAATGGCGCAAAAGAGCCTGGAACGCGCGCGCAACAGCTGGTTCCTCTTAAAGGAAGGCAGAAAAAAGGCAGGCAGGGAGGCCGACCCGCAATTTTCGCAGACCGTCAAGCAGGCGGAAGAGGATTTCATGCGTGCCATGGACGACGATTTCAACACCGCCTTGGCCATCGGCGTGCTTTTCGATTTCTGCCGCGAACTGAACATTTACTTACAGAACCATGCGGAACCATCCGGGCCGGCTTTGGCGGGGGCGGAGGAACTTTTCCGCGCCTGGGACAGCGTTTTGGGCGCTCTCCTGCCGCGGGAAAAAGAGGATAACGGCCTGACGGAAGGGCTTATGCGGCTTATCACGGATTTGCGGCAGACTGCCCGCGGTAAGCATGACCCGGCTGTGAACGAGGCCATCTGTGATGGATTGAAGGCCCTGGGCATCGCGCCGGAGGGCGAATCTGTTGTGCAACCACAGGTTGCGAAAGAGGATAACGGTTTGTCGGAGGGGCTTATGCGGCTTGTCATAGAGTTGCGTCAGGCCGCCCGCGTCAAGAAAGACTGGGCCGCCGCCGACGCCATCCGCGACGGTCTGAAAGCCCTGGGCATAGCGCTGGAGGATGCTCCCGGCGGCGCGCGCTGGAGGAAGGTCTGATGACGGAAAATCAGGAAAGGGTGAACACGCAGGCTTTGCCGGTGCTGACGCTGGCTTATATCGGCGA
>WRDJ01000002.1 GCA_009783495.1 Clostridiales bacterium
CACCAAAAGCGGTCATTCAGAACCCAACCCGCCCAGCCGCGCGAAAATCTCCTCTTTGGCCGGAGGCTTTTCCTGCGCCTTTTTTTCGGCCAGCTGCCAATCGAAGCCGCAAAGAGCCTTGAAATCGCAATATTTACAGGCTTCCTCCGAGGGGCTGGCCGCCGCCTCGCCCGAGAGCATTTCCGTTCCGCTTTGCTCCAGCAGGCCAAGCAGGTGCTTCTGTAAAAGCGCGAGCTCTTCTTCGGTGACGCCGGGGGAATCGGCCCGGATGCGCCCGTCCTTGGTCAAGGCTGCGGGGATAACGGCGGAATGGCCGCAAAATTCACGGTCGGAAAGCAGGATCGCCTCCAGCTCTTTAACGGTGAGGCCGTTCATCTTCAGGCCGGGGAAGGCGCTTTCTTCCTCGCCGTGGGCCGCGCCGCGGATCTCCTCGCGCAGTGGAAAATAATAGGCCCCCGCCGCTTTCGCCCCCGGCGCGCCCAGAGCGGCGGCATTTTGCAGCGCCACCAGCAGATAGACCA
The DNA here is from genome assembly GCA_009783495.1 of Clostridiales bacterium. Lineage (GTDB taxonomy): Bacteria > Bacillota > Dehalobacteriia > UBA4068 > UBA4068 > WRDJ01. The sequence goes on from WRDJ01000002.1 coordinate 522, forward strand.
TCAGCTGCAATTTCTTCCCGGAATATATGTCCTGCACGGAGAGGCTTTCTTTGCCGGACTTATAGTCTATCACGCGCAGCCAGACCGCTCCGTCCTTTATTGCCGCATCTATGCGGTCAATGCGCCCGGAGAGCTGCAATAAATCTCCGTCCGGCAGCGGGACAAGCAAAGGCGCGAGTGGTTTGCCCGGCCCGAAGTCAACTTCCCAGGCGATCTGCGTAAACTCGCCCCGCCGCATTTGCTCGGCCAAAAGCAACACGCTGGTCTTCACAGTCTCAGTCATGCGTTCCGCCAGATAGGCGTAACGCGCCGAAGAGCTAAGTATATTGCCCAGAAGCTCCGGCAGGAAGCGGCCCGCGCTCTCCTTGGCCAGCTCTAAGGCCTTTTCTTCATCAACGTCCCGCCACAGGCGCCCTTCCGTGGCGACCTTTCTGCCCACGTCAGCCAGCACGGCGTGGAAGAACTGCCCGCTGTCCGGCGCGGAAAGCTCGTAGATGCGGCGTTTCTGCAAGTTCAGGCCGTATGAGGCGAAATAGGCGAAGGGGCATTGGCGGAATTTTTCCAGGCGGGTGACGCTGGAACGGCAAACCTTGCCATAAAGGCGCTGCACGGTGCGCGGCCGCAGCCTGTCCTCCCCGGCGCGGTATGAAAGGCCGCGGGAAATCTGTTCCAAGAGCGGGGCATAGGCCGGTTTCTGCTTATACCACTCGTAAATATCGTACCAATATGATTCGTTGCCGGGGCCTTCGCCTCGCAACTCTCTGGCCAGCGAAGCTAGGGTCGCACTGCCCCCGGCCAGCGCGGGAAAGGCCTCCTTCGCGTGATGTCCCTCCGTGAGGGACGGGAAAAGCGCGCGCAAACGCGAGACCGCCACAGACGGACGCAGGGATTGCCCGTCCTCATCGGCCAGCGCATAACTGACGTAAAGCCTCTGCCCGCTGCGCGTCAGTGCGATATAAAGCAGGAAATATTCGGCGAACTGGCGGGCGTTAGCCGCGGGCGCAAGCCTGACCCCGGCTTGTTCCAGCGCCTCCCTGTCTTTGCCGGTGAAAACGCCTTCCGCGCCGATTTTGGCCGGCAAAACGCCTTCGTTAGCCCCCAGGACAAAGCAGGCGGCCAGCTCCGGGTTGCGGCTGCGTTCCAGCGCGGAAACCAGAACCTGATCCAGCGCCGGCGGGATGAGCGCCAGGCGCAGGGATGCGAAGCCGGCCTCGAAAACCGCGCAGGTCTGCGCAAACGAAAGCTCCGCCCCCTCAAGCAGCGCGGCGGCCTGCTCCAAAAGCCTCTCCACCCCTTCAAAAGCCTGACGGTGCGTTTCCGCCCTTTCCGTGCGTCCGGCCCGCCGTTCCTCCAACACCAGAATCTCCAGCCTTTCCCGCACATTAAGCTCATTTAACAGCCCTTTGACGGCGGAAACCACGCCGCCCGTTATGGGCCCTTCCCGGCAGACCCGGCAAAAACGCATGAGCTCCGCGACGCCGCGGCGCCGCAATTCGTTGACGCGCCGCAAATGCTCGCGCTCCCCTTCCGGGTCCTCTTTTTCCTCCAAACGGCGGGCGTAAAAACGCCACTCCGCCGGGCTTGTCCAATGATGATGACGGATGCCGTTGGCCAGGCAATAGTTTTCCAGCCGGGCAGTCTCCAAGGTGTCCAAAGGCGCGAGTCCGCTTTTGAGGTAGCGGAAAACATGGCGGAAATGCCAACCCTCCGCGGCCACTTCCAAGGCGGCGCGCACCAGCTCGGCCAAGGGATGATAAAGCAGGCTCTTTTTGCTGTCGCTGAAAAACGGGATCTGCAGTTCCGTAAAAACCTGCGCGATGAGCTCCTCATAATCCTCCAAGCGCCGCACCACGACCCCGATCTCACGGTAACGCAGGCCCTCTTCCCGCACCAGGCGTAAAATCTCCCGCCCCGCCCCTTCCACCTCGGCTTTTTTGTCGGCGGCCGAAGCTAAGCGTATAAAACGCGGTTTCTCCGGGAAAACGGCTTTTACGGTCACGGGCAACAGGTTGCTCTCCAAAAAGGCCAGTTCTTCGTTACCGAAGAAGCTCCCTCGCCCCCCGGAAAGCGCCAAAGGCTCTGGCACTTCCACGCCGCTTTTGCGCGCTAGGGCCAGAAGCTCATGATAAGTTCGCCAAAGCGGATAAAAAAAGTGCTCCTCGCCCAACTGCCGGTTTATCAGGGTCGGGTCGAGCGCCAGGGCGATCTCCACCGTTTGCGCCTTTTCCATCAGCGCCTGCAGCACCGCCATTTCCGGGGGGTCGAAGGCAGCGAAGCCGTCCACGAAAATGCGACTGCCGGCCAGAAAACCGTTTTCTCTGATTTCCCGCGCCAGCTGCGGCAAAGCATCCTCCGCCCCGCCGTATCTCCCTTCCGTCTCCCCGCAATATTCCCGGTATAGCAGGCTCAAGTCGCACAATTTGCTTTTCAGTGCGCCCTCGTCCTGTCCGGCGGCCCGCTCAAGCTCTTCCGGGCCCACGCCATAGGTTTTCAGTTCTTTGAAGGCGGAAATGAGCGCGCCGTTCGCCCCGCCTGCGGCGAATATGGAAAGGTCCTGCTGTTTTTTGGCCAGGATTTTCGCCAGCAGCATCAGCCTGCCGCTTTCCGTCAGGACAGGCAGCGCGGGGCGCACCCCGGCCCGCGCTGCCAAACCGGCAAAGCCCGCCACCCGCGCCCCGGTGAAGCCGCGCAAGCCTTGATCCGCCGCCAGCATTTGCTCGTGGATGAAGACGCTCTGTTCCGGGAGCAGGAAAACGATCTCTCCTTCCCGCGGCTCGAGCCGTAAGAGGCGGCTGATTTCCCGCAGGCAATGGCGGGTTTTTCCCGCCCCGGCGCGGCCTAAGATGAACCGGCAAACCATAAAAAACCCCCTATCCCAAAGGCTCTTGCCGCAAACAGCGCTGGCTGAAAGTGCTGATATAGCGGAAACCGGCCTCTTTGAGGATCTGATAGCCTTCCCGCAACTTATAGCAAACCGTGGACATTTCGTGGCTGTCGGAACCGCAGGTGACGATCTCGCCGCCCAGTTCCCGGTAACGCCGCAAAACGCATTCATGCGGATGCGGTGAATCGAGGCCGCGCCGCCAGGAAGCGGTGTTCAGTTCAAGCCCGACGCCGTTTTCAACAAGCTTGCGCAGGATGGCCTCCAGTTGGTCGGGAAAATCGCGCAAGCGCAGGCGGCGGTCGGCAAAGCTCTCGTCGCGGCGGATCAAATCCAGGTGCGCCAGAACGTCAATGAAGGGCATGACGCAAAGCAGGCGGTAAACCTCTTCCAAATAGGCGCGGTAAGTTTCTTCCCGCCCTTTGCCGCGGGAAAACGCGCCGTTATAGACCGCTTTGCCCTTGATGATATGAACCGAACCGAGAACAAAATCCCAGTTATGTCCGTTCACCGCTGCCAGACATCGCTCCTTCAGATGCGCTTGCAGCCCCAACTCCACCCCGCCGCCGACCGTAAGGCGCGGAAATCGCTCCCCGGCTTCTGCGATGGCCGCGGCAAAAGCTGCGTGGCCGAAGTTATATTCGCCGCCCGCGCTGTTGTCATATTCTATGTGGTCAGTGAGCATAAGCCCGGACGCGCCCTTTTTTTCCGCCTGACGGCAAATGTCGTCAAGACGGGAAAAGGAATCCCTGGAAAACGTGCTGTGGACATGATAATCGTAAATTTTGCCCTGATAGATCACAGCAAACCCTCCCGTTTGAGCAGCCGCAGCAGTTTCTCCCCCGCCCGCAGGCGCAGAAAAGTCCCTTCGTCGCGGTATTCCTTATGCAGTATTGCCGCTTCCTCATGCAGGATGGGAAGCAGCGCGCCCTTGGCGAAGGGCAGCAAAATTTCCACCTCGGCCAGCTTTTGCGGCAGGTTGCGCCCGACCGCCGCCAAAAGCTCCGCCAGCCCCCATTTATTTTTCACCGAGATAGCCGCGCTCACCTCCCAGAGATCCAAAAGGCGTTTCAGCGCCGCCTCGTTTCCCGGCAGGTCGGTCTTGTTGATCACCATTATGACCGGCTTATCCGCCGCGCCGAGTTCCAGCAGCACCTCGTTCACCGCTTCCGCCTGCTCCACGGCATCGGGCGCGGAAGAATCCACCACATGTAAGAGCAGGTCAGCTTCGCGCACCTCTTCCAAGGTGGCCCGGAAAGCCGCGATCAGGTGATGCGGCAGCCTGCGGATGAAGCCCACGGTATCGGAAAGCAGGAAAGCCCGTTCGCCCGGCGGCTCCACCTTCCTGGTTAAGGGGTCGAGGGTGGCGAAAAGCAGATCGGCCACGAAAGCCTCTTCCCCGCTTAAGGCGTTGAGCAGCGAAGATTTCCCGGCATTGGTATAACCCACCAGCGCCACCAGCGGTAGCCGTTCGGCGTCGCGGCTTTGCCGGTGCAGCTGACGGGTGCGCAAAACCGTTTCCAGCCTTTTTTCCAGTTCGCTGATGCGGGTGCGCAGGCGGCGGCGGTCGGTTTCCAGCTTGGTCTCGCCGGGCCCCCTCGTGCCGATGCCCCCGCCCAAACGGGAAAGCTGCAAGCCCTGACCCATCAGGCGTGGCAGCAGATAGCGCAGCTGGGCCAGCTCCACTTGCAGTTTGCCCTCGTTACTGCGGGCGCGCTGGGCGAAGATGTCGAGGATCAGCATAGCGCGGTCAACGATCTTACAGCCGGTGGCCTCCTCCAGATTTTTCGTCTGCGCGGGGGATATTTCGTCGTCGAAAAGAATGAGCCCGGCCTGAGTTGTCTGCGCCAGATGACGCAGCTCCTCCGCCTTGCCCTTGCCGATATAAGTGCCGGGAACCGGCTTTTCCCTGCTCTGGATAACGGCGGAAACGACTGTGAGCCCGGCCGTTTTGGCCAGGTTGGCCAGTTCCGCCAGGGAGGCGGCCACCTCCTCTTCGTGACGTCCCCGGGAAAGCGCCGCCAGAACGGCCTTTTCCTCCGGCTCGTCCTCCGTATCGCGCGCCGGGCGCCCGGGCCGGTTTTTCTCTATCCCGGCCATCTTCACGCAAAAATCTATCCCCGCCAAAGCCTCTATATCCGCATAGAGGCGCGAAGTTTCCTCGCCCGCGAAAGCCAGCCCGATCTCCGTGATGCGCCCGTTCTTATCCACGCCGAGAGCGGCCATGCAATCCAGATCGAGCAAAGCGAGGGCCGAAAGATCAACCCCGCTCAAAGCGCCGCCGCCCCCGGGATGCGTGTGTATGCAGCGCAGGCCGCAGGGACGCCCGGCCGCCCGCCGCCGGCTCATTTCTGCCAGCTGCACATGGCTGTCGCTGCCCAGGGCGATATGCGCCACTCTTCCCCGCCTGTCCAAATATACCGCGATCTCCCGGTTGAGGCGCGCGCTCATGGCGGCCATTTGCGCCGCCAGTTCCCCGTCCACGATGCAGGCGCGCTCCGTTGCGCACTCCGCCCAGCTTTCCATCGTTTGCAGCGCCTGCCTGGGGACGCCGCTCAGATTCCCTTCTATTATCATCGTTCCTCCATATGCTTTTATTGCCTCGTCGCTTTTGGCTTCTCGTTTATGCTTGGCGGTTCGGCCGCCTTCTTACCCTTTGCCTTTATTATATCACAAAATTTTTCCTTTGTAACTCCCGTGCGCTGTGATATAATAATTCTCCTAAACGGAGAGATAATCACCGGCTTGTGGGTGGCTTTCCCTCTCTTTGTTTTGTAGAATTGCCTCATCGAACAACACGGAAAGGGGCTATCATATGGAAAAGAAAACCATCGGCGGCTTCATCTCCGCCCTGCGCAAATCGAACGGCCTGACGCAGCAGGAGATGGCAGACAAGCTCAATGTCTCAAACAAAACCGTCAGCAAGTGGGAGCGCGACGAAAGCTGCCCCGACATCGGCCTGATCCCGGCCATCGCGGAGCTTTACGGCGTGACCTGCGACGAGATTTTGCTGGGGGAACGCTTGGCGAGCGGCGATCCGCCGCAGGCCAAAGCGCCGAAAATCGAAAAGCAGCTCAAACGCCTGGCGGGCAGCACCCTGACCAGGTTCAAAAACAATGCCCTCGTCTCCATCCTGCTCGCCGTGAGTGGGCTGATCCTCCTCTATTCCGTCTCATACGCCTTTTTCGCTCCCGTCATCGGCTTCGGACTCTGCCTGATCTGCCTGGCCGCGAGCGTGATTCTGGCGGCCACCCAGTTCAACACGGCCAATAATATTTTGCATGACGACCTTGACGAAGGCGAAAACCCCGTCATAAGCGCGGCGCGGGTGGGCATTTGCCGCTGGTTTTTTGCCGCCCTTTCCCTCAACCTTTTCGCTTTCTTTCTGGCCCTGCCTTTAATCATTTTCCGGGACGACACTTTTGTGAACAGCGTGATAACCTTCTCGTCCTATCTGGCCTGCCTGCCCGTGGTCATACTCATAACCCTGCTCGCGGTTTTCTGCCTCTTTTATTCTATGCGCGGCAAACTTGATATGGCGCATGGTAGCGCCTGGCTTTTCTACCGCGCCGCACTCGGTGGCAAAATGAACCTCGTGCAGGGCGGCCTGATGACGGGCGGCATCCTGATAATAATAATCAGTATGATGCTTGAAGCGTCATATGGCATCAACCTCGCCCCGCCTTTCCTGATACTCTCTGTTTTAGGCTTCTTCATCTGCTCCATCGTGGCGGCATTTCGTTACGCAGGCAAAGAACCGGCAAGGCATGACTGGAACCTGCTTATGGCGGCGGGGGTGCGGAACTTTCTCTTCGGCGTTTCCGCTTATGGGGCCTTAGTTGGCCAAGGCCGGTCGTATCTCATGGAAGGCGGGCAATATATATTTATTTCCTTTCATCTCAACTGGAGAGAAATTTTTGTCGCCTTCCTGCTCGCGGCGACGGCGCTCGCCCTCTTCCTGTTCGTCAAATATCGAGTCGTCAAGGGCATTGAAACGCAATAAGTTTTCAGACATAAAAGAGGGACGCTGTTCAAAAATGCGTCCCTCTTTCTTTTACCAAACCCGACCTTCTCAAACGCGAATCTGCCCGTTGCCGTAAACGATATATTTATTGCTGGTCAGCTCCTGCAGGCCCATAGGCCCGCGCGTATGCAGCTTTTGCGTGGAAATGCCGATCTCCGCGCCCATGCCGAATTCCCCGCCGTCGGTGAAGCGGGTGGAGGCGTTGACATAGACGGCGGCGGCGTCCACGTTATTGACGAACTTTTCGGCGGCGGCATAATCCCCGGTGACGATGCCCTCGCTGTGCTTGGAGGAATAATGCCGGATATGGGCTATGGCCTCGTCCAGGCCGCCCACCACTTTCACGGCCAGGATATAGTCGTTGAACTCGGTAAAATAATCCTCATCGCTCGCCGGGAGAACCCCTGGCCCCAAAATTTCCATCGTGAGATGGCAGCCCCGCAATTCCACCTTGAAAGCGTCCAGCGCCGGCTTGACCTTGGGCAGGAAGGCTTCCGCGATCCCCCGGTGCACCAGCAAGGTCTCCAAGGCATTGCAAACCGAAGGGCGGGAGTTTTTGGCATTGTCGGTGATGCTGACAGCCTGCGCCAAATCCGCGCTTTTGTCTATGAAGATGTGGCAATTGCCCAGTCCGGTCTCGATGCAGGGGACGGTGGCGTTTTCTATCACGGCCTTGATCAGCCCGGCGCCCCCGCGCGGGATCAGCACGTCAATATAGTCGTTCAGGCGCATCATTTCCCGGGCCGTTTCCAGGCTGGTGTCCTCCAGCAAAATGCAGCAATCCTTGTTCAGGCCGTTTTGCTCCAGAGCCTCGCGCATCAGCCCGATCAGGCAGATATTGGAATTGAGCGCCTCCGGCCCGCCGCGCAAAATGACGGCATTGCCGGATTTCAGGCAAAGGGCGGCCGCGTCTGCCGTCACATTGGGCCGCGATTCATAAATGATGCCGAGCACGCCCAGCGGCACCCGCACTTTGACGATTTTCAGGCCGTTGGGGCGAGTTGAGCCGCCTTCGATCTTGCCCACGGGGTCCTCCAGCTGGATTATCTCGCGGATGCCCGCTGAGATGGCCTTGACGCGGCTTTCCGTCAAAGTCAGCCGCTCAATGAAGGCTTCTTTAGAGCCCGCCCGGCGCGCCGCCTCCACGTCGAGCGCGTTGGCTTTCAAAATGGCCGCAGTATTAGCCAGCAGGGATTCCGCGATGGCGGCCAGGGCTTTGTTTTTCTGGCCGGTGGGCGCGGTCATCAGCTGCGCCGCCGCGAGCTTGGCCCTTTGGCCCAGTTCAACTAAGGTTGCCATGATATTCCGCCTCCTGTGGTGAAAAATGTTGTGCCAGCCTGCTCGCCGGCGCAGAGCTTATATAAAAGCGCGGGGTCGGCGCCGTTGATGATGGCCATGGGGATATTTTCGTTGAACATCATCTTGGCCGCCTCGATCTTGGTCGCCATGCCGCCCACGCCCCGCTCACTGCCGGGATCTCCGGCCAGGGCCTCGATGCGTTCATCAATTCTCCCGATATGCGGGATGAGCCGGGCGTTTTCGTTTTTGCGCGGGTCGCTGTCGAAGAGACCGTCAATATCAGAAAGCAAAACCAAAGCGTCGGCCTTGACGATGGTGGCCACGATGGCGGAAAGCGTATCGTTGTCGCTCGGCCCAAGCTCCGCGATGGAAACGCTGTCGTTTTCGTTGACGATGGGAATGGCCTTCATTTCCAGCAGCTTATCGAAAGCGTTGGTGACGTGCGCCTTGAAAGTGGGCATTTCCAGAATATTGCGCATGAGCAGAATCTGCGCCACCGTCTGCCCGTAGGCCGAAAAGAAGCGGTCATAGATGGCCATGAGCTGACATTGCCCGATGGCGGCCGCCGCCTGCTTGGAGGGGGTATCCTTGGGCCTTTGGCCGAGGCCCAGCCGGGCCACGCCCACCGCGATGGCCCCGGAGGAAACCAGGATGATTTCGCGGCCGGAATTTTGCAGATCGGCCAGCACCTTGGCCAAAACCTCGATGCGCCCGAAATTCATCAGGCCCGTGTCATAGGTGAGGGTGGAGCTGCCCACCTTCACGACGATCCTTTTGGCGCTTTTAAATGGGTTCATTTATGCTTCCTCCGCGTTGAGTGTGAAAAACCGCTGAGCTTACTGGGTTTTTTCCGGTTTTAGCCAGGTTATGGATATGTCCACGTCTTTGGCGTTTTCAAACTTCAAGCGCAGCTTAACGCGACCCGGCTCAAAATCGCTCATATCTATTTTTTCATCAAATTCCTCGCTAAGCCCAACCGTTCTGTCAACGTCGCCCTGAATTATTGTCAGAGAAACCTTGCCTTCGCTGTTTGTGTTGTTTACCAGAAAATTGGCCAGTTCTTCGGCGTTCAGATTGACGGTTCTTGTGGCGGTTCCGTTGAGCGACGTCGCGGAGATCTCCCAGACATAAGCCTTGAGGTTTTTCTTCATCCCCGATGACGACCCGGAAAAAGACATCCCCATCCCGACACAGCTGGCCAAAGCAACGGCGAAAACCAAGAGCATCCCCAGCGCGACGAATCTTTTTTTCATTTGTTTCTCCCCCTCATTAATATAAATAAGATAACCGTTTACCCTGTTTGCGCTTATTATATCACGTTTGATTTTTTTTACAAGAAAAAACTGCCATCAAATACAAGTTCTTTTAGCGGCAGCCCTTTTGCCTATTTTTCCCGTTCAAGCATATTTATTAACAGAGTTTGCCGGAAGAAGAGGGGGTGGGCCCGGTGAGGCGTCTTAGCGATCTCTCCGGTGATGAGATAGTTTTGCTGGCCGTTACCACGGGGCTTCTCCTGGCGCAGAATATGGACGCGGCGGAGCAGGACGCCGCGGGCAACTTTTTTATCCTGATGGCGCAGGTGCTGAGGACGGAAGCCCTGCAAACGGTGATAAGAAAAACGGAAAAGATGGCGCAGGACATAGAATATTTGAAAAACATGATCGGCGGCGGTCAGATCCCGGAAGAATAAGCCTCATAATCACATTCCCTGTCTACTCCGTTTGTTTTACGCATATATTTTATCGCATAACGCAAAACTATGCGTGTAAAGGAGAGCGAATTTTGCGGAAAAACGGCGTTTCGGTATTAAAAATAGCGGCGGCGTATATCGGGACGGTGGTGGGGGCGGGTTTTGCCACCGGGCAGGAGATTTTGCAGTTTTTCGCCGGATTCGGGTTGAGCGGATTGTGGGGAATTATTTTAACCACGCTTCTCTTCATCGTTTTCGGTTTCATCATCATGGAACTGGGCTTCAAGCTTTCCGCACGCTCGCACCTGGAAATCATCCGGCAGAGCGGCGGAAATATCCTGGGCTTCGTCATAGACCTCATCATAACCTTTTTCCTTTTCGGCGCGCTCACGGCCATGATCGCGGGAACCGGAGCCTTGTTTCATCAGCAGTTCGGGCTCCCCGCCATCGCCGGCAACCTTCTGATGGCGGCGCTGACAGCGCTCACCGTCCTCTCGGGGATAAACGGCGTCATCAACTCAATCAGCGCCGTCGTGCCTTTTTTATTGGCTTCGGTCGTCGGCATCAGCGTTTTTTCCATCATCAACACGCCGCCCGACCTGGCGCCCGTCGCACAAGCTGGCTACGGCCTGGCGGACAACTGGCTGATTGCCGGCGTCGTTTACGTCTCTTATAACATCATTTTGTCCATCGCGGTGCTGGGGCCTTTGGGCGCCCGCGCCAAAGACAAAAAGACGGTGCTCAAAGGCGCGGTTTTGGGAGGGCTGGGCCTGGGCCTGGGCGTGGTGATGATTTATCTGGCCATACTCGGCAATATGGCGGCTATAAAAGATTTGGAGATTCCCATGTCGCATATCGCGGGAAACATCTCGCGCAACACGCAGATCATCTATGCGGTGATTTTGATCGCCGAGGTCTATACGACGGCGGTGGCTTCCTTATACGGCTTCAGCGCCCGCTTGAGCAACGCGGAAAAATCTCCGCGCGCAAGCCGCGCGCTTGTCACTGGCACGGCTGCGGCGGCCTTTTTCGCCAGTCTGGCCGGGTTTTCCAATTTGATAAAATATTTATACCCCATAGTCGGCTACGCGGGACTATTATTGCTGGGCTGCCTGTTATACAGCAAACTGAAGTCGAGAAGGTCTGCCTGACTGTCATTTTAAGGGAGCGGAGCGACCGAAGAACCTAAAAACATATCATAGATTCTTCTCTGTGTTAGGAATGACGATATAAATTGGTTTTTGCGAAAGCCCTGCGGTTGCCAGCCACCAAAAAGCAAGCAGCCCCGCCTGTTGGCGGGGCTGCTTGCTTTTTTACTTAATCAAAGAAGCTTATTTTTCGATCCTCATGCGATAGAAGGAGCGCCAGACGAAGAAGAGCGCGACCGCCAGGAAGCCCACCCCGACATATGGGGCGTAATCAGCGAAAGACTCGTGAATCGCCAACTCCATCGTCAAGATGCCGAAGAGAGTGGTGAATTTGATGATCGGGTTAAGCGCCACCGAGGAAGTGTCTTTGAAGGGGTCGCCCACCGTATCCCCGATCACGGTGGCGTCATGCAG
>WRDJ01000003.1 GCA_009783495.1 Clostridiales bacterium
CCGTCGGCAGGGCTTAGGTGGGAGTCCTTCTTTTGCGTGTTTTACGGCGATAATGTCCACTTTTTATGAAATATTCATCATTTAAGGGCTTGACATATCACCGCCGGACTCTTTCTCATTGTACGGGCGGTGGGTTTCGAGGATTTTCTCGCTGATGACCAGCGCCTTGCCGCCCTGCACATCAAGCACCAGCCAGTCTATGCCGCCGAATTCTATAGCCAGGCCCGGCAAAATGCCGCCCGCTCCGGGGTTATCCTTCGGGTTCTCACCCGGGCTTTCTTCAGGGCTTTCCGTCTGGGTTTTGCCCTCAATTTCGGGCTGTTCCCCGGCCGCAGGCGGCCCGTCCACCTTGCAGCCCGCCGCCAGAACGATGAAAACGGATAAGAACAAGACTATAAGTATCAAGGACAGCTTCCTCATTTTCACGCCAAGCCCACCTCTCATGTTTTTTTGATTCTATAATATATTAGGCTTTTATTTGAGGAAAAAAGTTCCATCAAATTTAACGAAATTTATATTTATTTTTGCTGATTAAAGCGATTGGTATAAATGGTTTCTAATATATCAGCGGAAATGCAAATTGTCAACGGTTTTTCCCTATAAAATATGTTATCACGGCAAAGCGCCTCCGATCCCCTTCACTTGTTATACGGCTGAGCAAGGCAAAATGTTGAAGCAAAATAAAATTTTCCTGCCTTTTTTACCTTTATAACATTTATATTTTTTCTATATTTTTTTGGGAGAAGCCGCTTTGCGCGGCGGCCTCTTCGTAATCAGCGGCAGGATTTAAGGGCGGAACGCCGAAATTGCTTAACAGAAGAAAATTAAAGAGGTGTTCTAAATGAGTAATAAAATCGTGCTGGCATATTCCGGCGGCCTGGATACGACGGTGATCATCCCCTGGCTTAAAGAAAATTATCAGGGCTGCGAAATCATCGCCTGCTGCGTCAATGTCGGGCAATGCCGCGAAAACGACGGGATAGAGGAGAAGGCGCTCAAAACCGGCGCGCATAAGGTCTTCGTGATTGACGCCGGAGAAGAGTTCGTCACCGACTATGTCTATCCAATGGTCAAGGCTAATGCCGTCTATGAGGGGAAATATCTGCTCGGCACCTCCGCCGCGCGCCCTCTGATCGCCAAAAAGTTGGTGGATATCGCGCTGGCCGAAGGCGCGAACGCCATTTGCCACGGGGCGACGGGCAAGGGCAACGACCAGATCCGTTTCGAGCTGACCATCAAAGCCTTTGCGCCTTGGCTGAAAATCATCGCGCCCTGGCGCATCTGGGACATCAAATCGCGCGATGAGGAAATGGCATACCTGCAAGAGCGCGGGCTGGAAGTTCCCATGAAAAAAGAGCAAAGTTATAGCCGTGATGAGAATTTGTGGCATCTGAGCCATGAGGGGCTGGAGTTGGAGGATCCGGACGCAGAGCCGAACTATCGCCATTTGCTGCAGCTTTCCGTGGCCCCGCAGGACGCGCCCGAAACGCCGGAATATGTGGAGATCGAGTTTGAACAGGGCGTTCCTGTGAAGGTCAACGGCCGAGCCTTGCCGCCCGTTGCGCTGCTTACGGCGCTGAACGAAATCGGCGGCAGGAACGGCGTCGGCATTGCAGACATCGTGGAAAACCGCATGGTCGGCATGAAATCGCGCGGGGTCTATGAAACACCCGGCGGAACGGTGCTATATGCGGCGCATAAGGAGCTAGAGGGCCTGTGCCTCGACCGCCAGACCACCGCCTTCAAAGAGGCCGTGGGGCAAAAACTGGCGGAGCTGATCTATGCCGGGGAATGGTTCACGCCGCTGCGCGAGGCGCTTTCGGCCTTCGTGGACAAAACGCAGGAAACGGTCACGGGCTCGGCCAGGCTGAAGCTATATAAGGGGAACGTCATCCCGGCCGGGCGCAAATCGCCCTATTCGCTTTACAGCGAGAACCTGGCCAGCTTCACCACCGGCGATCTTTACGACCACAAGGACGCGGAAGGCTTCATCAACCTGCTGGGCCTGCCCTTGACGGTGCGGGCGCTCATGAGAAAAAATCTGGGAAAGGGGCCGGACGGGCAATGAAATTGTGGGGCGGGCGCTTTTCCGGGCGCACGGACGAAAAGGCAAGCCGCTTTCACTCGTCCGTCGCCTTCGACCAGAGGCTTTATAAACAGGATATCAACGGCAGCATCGCCCATGCGCAAATGTTGGGCCGCCAGGGCATCATCGCGCAGGCGGATGCCGACGCCATAGTGAAATCGCTGCAAGAGATCCTGCGGGAGCTTGAAAGCGGCGCCTTGAGCGTTGACGCGGCCGCCGAGGATATACATTCCTTCGTAGAATCCGAGCTGACGGCGCGCATCGGCGAGGCCGGTGGGCGGTTGCACACCGGCAGGAGCCGCAACGATCAGGTGGCCCTCGATATGCGGATATATGTCAAAGAAGAGATAGACGAAACGCGTGCGCTGCTCATCGCCCTGCTTGAGACTTTGTTCAGCCTGGCTGAGCAATATGCCGGGGCCATCATGCCCGGCTTCACGCATCTGCAGAAAGCGCAGCCGGTGACGCTGGGGCATCACCTGCTGGCCTATTTCCAGATGTTCCGGCGCGATTATGAACGGCTGGGGGGCTGCCGCGAAAGAACTGATATAATGCCGCTGGGCAGCGGCGCGCTCGCTTCCACCACCTATCCCATTGACCGGGATTTTGTGCGTGAAAAGCTTAGGTTTGCGGCGATCACGGCCAACAGCCTCGACGCGGTTTCCGACCGGGATTTCTGCCTGGAATTTCTCTCCTGCCTTTCCATCATCATGACGCACCTCTCCCGCTTCTGCGAGGAACTGATCCTCTGGTCTGCCGACGCCTTCGGCTTCGCTGTCATTTCCGACGCCTATGCCACTGGCTCTTCGATCATGCCGCAGAAAAAGAACCCCGACATGGCCGAACTGATCCGTGGCAAGACGGGCCGCGTTTACGGCAGCCTGATGGCCCTGCTCACCGTGATGAAGGGGCTGCCGCTGGCCTATAACAAGGATATGCAGGAGGACAAGGAGGCCGTTTTCGACGCCGCGGGGACGGTGAAGGCCTGCTTGTCCGTCTTTGACGGCATGCTGCAAAGCGTGGCCTTCAACACGGAGCGCATGTATGAAAGCGCGCTTGGCGGTTATACCAACGCCACCGACGCGGCGGATTGGCTGGTGAAAAAGGGCGTGAGCTTCCGCGAGGCACATGAGATTACCGGCAAGCTGGTTCTTTATGCCATAGAGAAACAAAAGCCCCTCAACGCTTTGTCGCTGGAGGAGTTCAAACTTGTCTCCGGTGTTTTCGATGAAACGGTTTTTGAGGCCATTTCCATTGAAGCCTGCGTCGCCGCGAGAAAGGCGGCGGGCGGCCCGGCCGCAAGTGCGCTGGCGCAGGCGCTGGAAGAGGCGGAGAGCTTTTTGCGGGGAATAAAGGGATAATAGAGGGATTTCGCGCCGGGGAGACTTCTTTTTGCGAAGACCTCCCCGGTTTTTTGTTTTGCTTTTGTGCCGGACGCACAAATAGCGAACAATGTTGAATAATAGGGCTTGAAATTTGTCCCATATGCGGTATAATATAAAAAGTCGAAACCACATGATTTTTGATTGAGCGAGGGGGATATTTATGCTGAAATGCGCCAGTCTTTACACCAGCGAGGTTGATGACCCAGATCTTGCGCTGAAGGAAATAAGAACGCAACTGGATGAAAAAATCACGCTCCTTGAATATACGGTGGGCATCGTCATGTGCAACGCCGAGTTTATCGCTTCTGGCGTTTTGCGCCATATCTGCGCAAACCTGCCCTTTGATCTGGCGGGCGTGACCACCGCCTCGCAAGCCGTTAACGACGGCATAGGCGAACTCATGCTGACGGTTTTCGTGATGAGCGCGAACGACGTTCGTTTCATAACCGGCGTGACGGAAAGCCTGAGCGGGGAAGTTGAAGGGCCGGTCAAAGCCGCTTTTGAAAGCGCGGCGGCCGGGCTCGCGGAGCCGGTCGGGTTGGCCCTCATTTTTCCGCCCTTCGGGTTGCGCGCGGGCGACGCCTATGTCAAGGCCTGGGAAAGGCTTTTGCCCGGAACGCCCCTTTTCGGAACCTGCGCCATTGACGACACGGCCACCTTCGCGGAATGCGAAACCATCTATAACGGCGTAAACTATAAAACCGCCATGCCCTTTGTGCTGTGTTGCGGGAATATCAAGCCGCGCTTCCTGATCGCCACTCTCTCCGAAAGCAATGCCGTCTCGCAAAAAGCCGAGGTGACGAAGGCGCGGGGCAACTGCGTTTTTGAGATAAATTACGGCAAAGCGATAAATTATTTTATCGAAAGGGAATTCACCGGCAGCGTCTTATACACCCCCTTTATGATAGATTTACTGAAACGCGGGGATTATGACGGCGTGCCGGTGATACGCGGGTTCGCCGCCTTCACCGAGGAAGGGGCGGCTGTTTTTCACGGGGATATAGACGAAGGCTCGACCTTCACCTTGTTAAAATGCGATCCCGGCGACATCCTGCTCACGACGCGGCAAAAGGTTGGGGAGATCAACCGGCTTTCCGATGTGAACGGCGTGCTGCTCTTCCCCTGCGCTGTGCGCCGCGTGACGCTTCTGTGTGTAGATAAGTCCCTGCTGGAGCTGCAAGCCGCCAGGGAAGTCATCAACCCCGCGATTCCTTATATGATGGGATATGCGGGCGGCGAAATCTGCCCAACCTCGGTCAAGGACGGTGTCCCGACCAACAGGTTCCATAATTATTCGCTGGTCATTCTGGTCGTGTGATCGCGGAGCAAGCAGGAGGGAGGA
Source organism: Clostridiales bacterium (assembly GCA_009783495.1). Classification (GTDB taxonomy): domain Bacteria; phylum Bacillota; class Dehalobacteriia; order UBA4068; family UBA4068; genus WRDJ01. The sequence continues at coordinate 4,814 of WRDJ01000003.1, forward strand.
GAAGCGCTTGTCGGAGCCCGGCAACGAATATATCAATATTTCGCTTGAAGAATATAACGAGTTGAAGGCGGCCAAAGCGGAAAAATGCAGGCTGGCGCGGGAACTGAAAAGCCTGGAGAAACGCAGCGAGATCAAAAGGCTGAACATCGAGACCCAAGCGGGCTTAAACAAAATCATCACCGGCGAGAAATTGCGGCAGGAGATGTATGTGCGCCTGCTTTTGCAGTTTTGTCCGGAAGTCATTATCATCTTTGATGAGAATTTGAAGTTCCTCCTGGGCACCAGATCCGTCACCGGGGTCGTCAGTGTCGGCGAAACTTCGCTTTTGCACGGGCTGGAGCTTGACCTGATACTGGAAAGATACCGCCCCGCGGTCTTTACGGAGGAAATCGTCGAGTCCATCAATAAAATGGTTTCAAGTTGCAGCAGCGGCGCCTGCATGATAGCAAGAACGCTTGAGGCGTCAAACGGGGATCATAAATATGAAGTGAATATCCTGCCTTTTCATAAAGAAAGCGGCGCTTTTGCCGGCGTGCTTGTCATTATGCACGACATCACGGAGATCATCACGGCCAAAGAGGCCGCGGAACAGGCCAGCATGGCCAAAAGCGAATTTCTCTCGCGCATGAGCCATGAAATGCGTACGCCCATGAACGCCATCTTCGGCATGACGAATATCGCCAGGGGCTCAAAAGACCCTAATAAAGTGGAATATTGTCTGGAAAAGATCGAAGGGGCTTCCAAACATCTGCTGGCCGTCATCAACGACATACTCGACATGGCGAAAATCGAGGCCAATAAATTCGAGCTTTCCGTAGAGCCCTTCGATTTTGAGAAAATGCTCATCAATATCACCGATGTGATAAATTTTCGCGTGGAGGAAAAGCGGCAGACCTTCATCGTCAACCTGGACGGCAGCCTTCCCGAAACGCTCATCGGGGACGAACTGCGCTTAACACAGGTGGTGACTAACCTGCTCTCCAATGCCGTCAAATTCACGCCGGACGGCGGCACGATCACCTTGAGCGCCAAAAACGTGGGGACATCCGCGAACAAGCAGATGCTGCAAATCGAGGTCGCGGATACGGGTATCGGCATTTCCGCCGAGCAGCAGGCGCGCTTGTTTTCTTCTTTCGAGCAGGCGGATGGCGGCACCGCCCGCAAGTATGGCGGCACCGGTCTGGGCCTCGCCATCTCCAAACGCATTGTAGAATTAATGGGAGGCAAAATCTGGGTCGAATCGCGGCCCGGCCAAGGCGCGAAATTCATTTTTACGGTCAAATATGAAACGGGCGGCAAGCCACAGCCGCGCGCCAGGCTGAACGTGAAAAAAGACGAGATTCGTATTCTGGCCGTGGACGACGCCCCGGAGATCAGGGAATATTTCACGGAAGTTATGGGGGCCTTCGGCATGGCCTGCGATGTCGCCGCCGACGGGTTTGAAGCAATGGAGATGGTACAAAACTGCGAAGGCAAGCCCTATAATATCTTTTTCATAGACTGGAAAATGCCGGGCATGGACGGCGTCGAACTGACCGGGAAAATCAAGGAGCGCAGGAAGGACGGCGCGGTCATCTTCATGATTTCGGCGGCCGAATGGAGCAATATCGAGCGCGAGGCCCGGGCGGCCGGCGTTGACCGCTTCATTTCCAAGCCCTTGTTTCCCTCCATACTTCTGGATAACATTAATGAGTGCGTGGAGATCGCTGTTGATGGCGCCGCGGAGAAGAAACCGGCGCACCCGCACAAATTCTGCGATTATCGGGGCCGCGTCATCCTGATCGCGGAAGATGTGGAGATCAACCGTGAGATCATCGGGACGATTTTGGAAGAAACCGGCATTTCCATTGATTTCGCGGAAAACGGGCGTCAGGCGGTTACCATGTTCGAGGAAACCCCGGGCAGATACAGCCTCATCCTCATGGATATACAAATGCCGGAAATGGACGGATATGAAGCGACCCGCGGCATCCGTTCCTCCGGGCGCAGGGGTGCCGCGGCCATTCCCATCATCGCTATGACGGCCAATGTTTTTCGGGAGGACATCGAAAAATGCCTGGCAGCCGGCATGAACGACCATCTGGGCAAGCCGGTCAACACCGGCGATCTCTTTAAGAAGCTGAAATTATATTTACCGAAAAAAGGGAGTTTTTAGCCGCGGCTATTTGTACGGGCGCACAATATGCGCCCGTTTTTTGTCCCCGTCTCTCTCGCTTTCCGTTTCTGTTCCGCCCGGCGGAAAACATTTCCGCCAATTATTCTTTGCGTGCCGGCAGGAAAAAAAAAGACGGCGTAGAAAAATTATTCCAAGTATGAAAACAGCTTCGAATATGGGAAGGGGCGTTATCAATGAGCGGTTTTCTGGATAGGATAAGCGGCGCATTTTTCAAGGAGGTGGAAGATCCCGCACCCGAGGAGTTTCAAGAGCCCATCGCCATGCCCAATGAGCGGGCCCTCTGGCGCGAGCAGGACTCCAACAAAAACAAAAAAAGCAATATCATGGCCATTCCCGGCCGGGAGAAAACCATGGAAATGGTGCTGATCAAGGCCACCACCTATGACGATATGCAGATCATCGCCCGCCACATCAAGGAAAGGCGCGTGGCCGTGGTGAACTTTGAGGAAATGGACAAAGCAACTGCCCAGCGCATGGTAGATTTTCTCTCCGGCGCGGTTTTCGCCTTGGAAGGCGTGCCAAAAAAGGTTTCCAGCGGCACCTTCATTTTCAGTACCAGCACGGTTGATATGAGCGGCCAAATCATGGAGGGCGGCGGCATCTCGGTCTCGCCAAACGCGCCGCCGGGCGAAAGCGACAAGAATTTTGCCTGGAGGCCCTCCAAATGATGCAAAGGGCGGCGTTTTAAGTTTTATGCCGGGGTGGTGAGTTTTCCTTGCTTGCGCTTTACCGAATCGTAGACGCGTTTTTTTTGGTATATACCCTGCTTATCGTTGTGCGCATCTTTTTGTCGTGGATTCCGCATGATTATACGCTCTTCATCTTCAACTTCATCTATGACGTCACCGAGCCTGTTTTGGATATATTCCGCAGGCTGATTCCCGTGCGCGTCAATCTGCCGCTGGATTTTTCGCCCCTGCTCGCCATCATCGCACTACAGCTGCTGAAAAGCCTGCTTTTGAATCTGATCGGCAAATTTATCTGACGAAATGTTGCCTGCGCAAAACATTGGCAGACCGCGTGAATGTCATTCCGGGGGAGTGCAACGGCCGAAGAATCTGAAAATATATAAATATTTGTATTATAGATTCTTCGTTGCGCTCAGAACGACAGCGTGCGGGTTTTTTGCAGGCGACGAAATATTTTCTTATTCTTATGAACGGGCCTTGACTCGCGGCCGCTTTTCGGTTAAGATAGAATCGTTCGCGGGGCTATAGCCCAGTTGGTTAGAGCGCTTGCTTGACATGCAAGAGGTCACTGGTTCGAGCCCAGTTAGCCCCACCAAGAAAGCCCCTGCTATCAATAATGATAGCAGGGGCTTTCTTGTGTGTTTCTGACGATTGGTTATTCCAAGTCAACCCTTTGCAGCTCGAAGAGCGGCCCTTCCAAGGCGCCGGGGTCGTTTTTCTTGATTTCGTTCAGTAATTCCGTGGAAATATTCAAGCTGAAAGTATCCCCGTCCTGAACCCAATAGAAAAGCGTCCTCGATCCCGAAAAGGAATTAAATTCTTGATAATAGATGGTTCCGGATATCCACGGCTTCAGCTCACCGCTTTTAATTCTGCGTACCATGTATTCTGGTTCTGCATGATAAGATGTTAAGGTGAACCTATCCTTCCACGGCACATCCTCCAGCCAGGGCGCAGTTGATTTAGAAAAACTGGACGCAATCCCCCCGGAACTCAGAGTAACCCCATATAAGTTATAGTGGCTTACGGCATAAACAGGTATATAATAAAAATTCAGGTTCTCCAGATAGAGTCCATAATACTTGGAAGAATAGACGGGGTAATAAGTTTCAAAATAATTCTTTTCCTTGGCTCGGGCCAATTCTTCAAAGGAATTTAAGAACAAAGGTATCTCCCACCACTCCAGGGGCCTATCCCCATTCTCCCCCGGCCCTAGAGGTGGCGTTGATTGAACGGGTTCATCCGGCGCACCCGGCGAGCAGACGCAGGCGTTTCCCCCGCAAAGCAGGCAAGCCTCAGGATCATTCTTCCCCGGCTCGCCGGGCAGGTTGGGGAAGAGCCAAACGCAGAATATAACAAGCACCGCGCATGCCACCGCCCCCGCATAGCGCAGGAAGGGCCGTTTGCGGCGCGGCGCGTCGGGTTTCGCGCCCCGCCCCGCGCGCTCCATAATTTTTTCGTGCAGCTCGTGGCCGGCCGAGATGCCGTCCATATAATCGTTATAATCTTTCATGGTTTTCCTCTCCTAAAAATGCTTTTAGAGCTCTCCGTGCGCGCGTCAGCTGCTGCCGCACCGTGGATTCCTTTTGTTGCGTAATTTCCGCGATCTCTTTCGTCGAATATCCCTCGTAATAGAACAGGTGGATGATCGCCCGGTATTTCGCGGGCAGCGAGAGGACGGCTTCCAAAATGTTTTGCTGCGCGCCGGTTTGCGCCGGATAGTCGGCAAGAAGCGGAACGGTCTTTTTGCGCCAGGGCGAGCTAAGGCGGGTTTTGCAAAGGTTTGCCGTCACTGTCAGCAGCCAGGCGGTTTCATGCTCCGGCGTTTCAAAGCGCGGCTGCTTTTCAAACAGCTTGAGAAAAACATCCTGCACCACGTCTTCCGCGTCTGCCTTGCTGCCCATGATGGCGAGAGCGGCCCGCAAGAGCCTGTTTTCGTTCCGCTTGACGGTTTCTTCCGTTTCCGATATGCGGCAATCCACCGGCCGGCCGGATTGCTCGTTCACTCGAATTGCTCCCTTCACCTCATATACAATCGAGAAGGCCAAAATGCGACACGCCGAAAAAATATTTTTTATTATATCACAACCGGGCCTTCTTTGCCGCGAAAAAGGGAAAACAAGCGGCGGGGGCGTATATTCTTATAGCGTTATCCAACAATCGGAGGTGTGGTTTTGCATAAGCGGGAAATTTTTTGCGCGTTTTTCGTGGCGCTGCTTTTGGTCAGCAATATTCTGGTGGTCAAGATCGTCGCTTTGGGCAGCCTGATCCTGCCTGCCGCCATCGTCGTCTATCCTTTTTGCTATATCTTAAGCCATGTGGTCACGGAGATCTGGGGCTTCGCCTATGCCCGAAGGATGATCTTCCTGGGTTTCGCCGCCAACTTCATGATGGTCGCCTTCATTTATCTATGCCTGCTCCTGCCCTCCGCGCCCGCCGACATCTGGCCGCACCGTGAAGCCTTCGAGGCCATTTTCGGCCTGGTACCCAGGGTGGTGGCAGCCAGCTTCATAGCTTATCTTTTCGGCGAACTCTTAAACAGCCTGCTCATGTCAAAGATCAAGCAAAAGTGGGGGCCGCGCCGGCTTTTTGTGCGCACCATCAGCTCCACCGCCGTGGGACAGGCCTTCGACACGGGGATTTTCATCACCGTGGCTTTTTGGGGCGCCATGCCGAACTCTGCCCTGCTCACGCTCATGTTCGGCCAATACGCCGCAAAAATGCTGATAGAAATGGCGGTGGGCACGCCGATGGCATATGCCTTGGTCGGCTATCTCAAACGCACGTCGGATGGGAACTAAAATCAGCGTCGCATAGCAGCGTCGCATCGTCGGTTCGGCCGCTCACGTATTTATTAAATCACGGCAAACGGCAATTCGCCG
>WRDJ01000004.1 GCA_009783495.1 Clostridiales bacterium
AAAATGTGCGGGTGCAGCCCGAAGGCAAATGCCCCGGCATAGCGCGCGCCCCCGTCGGTGTCGAAAACGGCATTCAGGCCAGCGCTGTCATTGTCGCAGACGGCCTCGACGATTTTTCCCGCGGAAAAGCGCAGCCGCACATTATGAAAAATCTTGCCCTGCCATGCCGACGGGGTATTATAGGTGATGACGCCCTCCACGGAATCCCGGCGCGGGGCGGTATAGACCTCGCCGTCCGGGATATTGCGCTTGCCGTCGCACTTCACCGCGCCGATGCCTTCAACAGAAAAACGCAAATCCGTGCCGGGCGCCTTGATATGCATTTCCTTGGTGCGTTCCAGCAATTCGACCAGAGGATCCATGGCCAGCGACATTTTTTGGTAATCTATGTTGCAGGCCGCGAAATAGAAATCCGCGAAATCCTCGGTGGACATGCGCGCTTCCTGCGCCATGCTCTCGTTGGGATAGCGCAGAACCACCCACTTGGTTTTGGGCACGCGGATCTGGCTGTGCACCGGCTCCTGCAAAAGCAGATTATAGGCGCGCATTTGTTCCGGCGGGACTCCGGCCAGTTCGAAAGCGTTTTCTTTGACGCGCAGGCCGACATAAGCCTGCATTTCCCCCATGCGCGCGCCCTCCCAGGCAGCCTGGCGGGAAAGCTGCCCTTCCGTCACGCCGAGCAGCCATTCCCTTTGCAAGACGGCGCTGTTTAAGCTGAGGAAAGGCCGCGCCCCTTTGGCATAGGCCGCGCGGATAAGTTCTTTGGTGAAAACCTCTTCCCGCCCCGTCACCTCGATGAGCAGGTTTTCACCCGCTTGCAGTTCGAGGGAATAATCAACGATATTACGCGCCAGAACGGTGAACCTTTGCTCGGACATAGGCGCCCCTTTCTTTCTTTTCACGTTAAAAATATTCACTGGTGTTCCTATATTCTATCCCAAAAGCGCGCAAAAAACAAGTAAGAATAAAAATGCGCGTTTTTGCGCAGAATTGAAATTAAAAAGGAGCAAAGCCCGATGAAAACGCCGCCCCCCCTCTCTTTCGGAGACACCTCCCGCCCCTCCTGCCAATGCGCCAGCTGCGGCCACATATATCAAGGCTCCGGCAGCGTCAACATCTGCCCGAACTGCAATACGCTGTCATAAGAGAAAGCGCCGATAACGGCGCTTTCTCTTATGATTATTGATATGATTAAAACAGGTGTCAGCGGAAAGCCAAGCGGCCCTTATCCAAAATTTTTCATAATAACCTCCGTGATCCTTTGCGCGGCTTGCCCGTCGCCGAAAGGGTTGACAGCGCGTGCCATCTTCTCATAAAGAGCCTTATCAAAAAGCAGGCCTTCCAGCGCGGCGCGCACGGAAGCCGTGCCGACACCGGCCAAAACGGCCGTTCCCGCCTCCAGGGCCTCCGGGCGCTCGGTCACTTCCCGCAGCACGATCACGGGCTTGCCCAAAGCGGGCGCTTCCTCCTGCAGGCCCCCGGAATCCGTGAGGACAAGGTGGCAGCGCCGCAAAACATGGCAAAAGGGCAGGTAATCCAACGGCTCCACCAGGCGCGCGCGGGGCAGGCCGCCCAAGACCTGATGCGCGATCACCCGCACCAACGGGTTTTTATGCACGGGGAAAACTACTTCAACATCCTTATAACGCTCCAAAACGCCTTTGACCGCCTGAAAAATGTCGTGCATGGGACGGCCCCAGTTTTCCCGGCGATGGCAAGTGAGCAAAATGACGCGCTTCTGCCAATCCACCTGCCTGAGGCCATACTGTGAGAGGTCGCACTCGCGCTGCGAAACGTCGAGCAAGGCGTCAATCACGGTATTGCCCGTGACGAAAATCTTCTCCCGCGCCACGTTTTCCTTGAGCAGGTTCTGTTCGGCCGCCGGCGTGGGCGCGAAATGCCAATCGGCCAGCGCCGCGGTGAGCCGCCGGTTGATCTCCTCAGGATAGGGGGCGTATTTATCAGCGGTGCGCAGGCCGGCTTCCACATGGCCGCAAGGGGTCTTGGCATAAAAGGCCGCCAGGGCGCCCGCCAAGGTGGTGGTGGTGTCGCCGTGCACCAGGACGAGCTGCGGCTGCCAGTCGGCGATGACGCTGCTCAAGCCCCGCAGGGCCGCCGAAGTCACGTCCTCCAGCGTTTGCTCCGGACGCATGATGTCCAGATCATAATCCGGCTTGATGGCAAAAACGGAGAGAACCTGGTCCAGCATCTCGCGGTGCTGGGCGGTGACGGCCACCTTGCTCGCAACACCGCTTTGCGCGGCCAGCGCCTTGACCAGGGGCGCCATTTTTATGGCCTCCGGGCGCGTGCCGAAGATTGAAAGGACTTTTAGCATAAGCTCATCTCCTTGATCAGCTTTGAAAAATCGCAGCGAGGAGGCGCTCCCCGCCCCGAAAACATGAAGGTTTTCGGGAGTTCTGAAAGAATTTTATCAAACTTTATGGAACTTTTTTCTTATATTGAAAGACTAATACAGCAGAATCAAAAACATCATTAAAGACGGAGGAAAAACATCATACCGTTATCCTGGCAACCATCGCCCTATCCCTCATGGCGGTGTTGGGGGGTGCGGGGACAAAGACATGGACGTTGATTTGAGAGATCAAGTAAAGCAATCATACGCGGATACTTTTCTTAAAACGGAATACCCCGGCGCCACAGCGGACGACGTGACGTTTACACGTTATCTCGGCACCTATAACGGAAGCTTTGTCGCGGTGTTAAACGACAAGTCTCATTGGCTGTTTGAGGAATTCTTCATTCTGCTTGAAGTTGACGGTTTGAATTTTTCTTATTCGAACGGGTACCCAATCCGGGTCTGGAATGACGGGGTTTTTTATGACCTTGGCGGCGCATACGGCGCAGGGCTTTTGACGAGAGGCAACTTGGAAACGATATACAATTTATATCGCAATATTTCAGAATAAAAACAAAAAACCCTGTTCAGCGGCCGACGCCGTAATGCGCCGTCAATTTATATTGCCGACGGGCCCGCATATCTTTTCAGTTCCAGCCCCGCCTCTTCCGCCAGATGAAGGGCCAGCTCGTCTGGATAATCGCTGTCGAAAACCACCTTTTTTATCCCGCTGGTGGCCATGGCCTTGACGCAGGTAGCGCAGGGCCGGGTGGTGACATAAACAATGGCCCCGTCCAAAGCCACGCCATAGCGCGCGGCGAAATTGCAGATATTGGCCTCCGCGTGCTGGGCCCGGCAGATCTCCTGGCGCTGGCCGGAGGGTATATTCATTTGGTCGCGCAGGCAGCCCGCCTCGCCGCAGTGGGGCGCGCCGGGCAAAGCGCCGTTGTATCCGGTGCCCAAAATGCGGTTATCCGGGCTGACCGCCACCGCCCCCACCGAACGGCGCAGGCAGGTGGAGCGCGTGGCCACCTGATGGGCGATCTTCATGAAATATTCTTCCCAAGTCTGGCGCAAAGTTTTCACCCCTGTGTAATGTTCTCAATAACCGGCGTCTTCTAATATCTGCGCGGCGCTTGTGACCAAATCAAGGCAGCGCGTTCGGAAGAGGTTTTCGCTTATCGCTTTTGCCCGGCCCGCGGGCGTGGAAACATCGCAGCCTAAAAGCTCGCGGCAAACGACCCCGCCGTTTTTCTCGCGGAAAGCCCGGATAAATTCCTCCGTTTTGACGTTGCAACCTTCTTTGCTCTGCCCGTGTTTCAGGCCCACCACCAGCACCGCGCCGGAGACCGCCCCACAGATTTCCGCGCACCTCGCTCCGCTGCCCAGCCCACGGGAAAGGCGCAGGGCCAGTTCTTTTTCCAACCCGTATTTTTCGCAGAAGGCCGCCAGAACCGCCTGCGAGCAGGCCGCGCCTCCGCCGAAAATGGCGGAGGCTTCTTCAACCCTTGTGTTCATGTCAAAAGACCTCTTCCCCGGCATAAAGCGGGAAGGCGCGGCAAAGCTCTTTCACGATGCCCGCGGCTTTGCTTTGCCCCTCACCTGTGCCGGAAAGACAAAGGTCAATGGCCCCGGCGACGGCGCGCATTTCCGCCTCTTTGAGGCCGCGCGTGGTCATGGCCGGGCTGCCGAGGCGGATGCCGCTGCTCACGCCGGGCGGCAGCGGGTCGAAGGGGATGGCGTTTTTATTGCAGGTGACGCCGATCTCGTCCAGGCGGCGTTCCGCCTCTTTGCCGGTGAGGCCGCGTCCGCGCACGTCCACCAGCATCAAATGCGTGTCCGTGCCGCCGGAAACCAAACGCAAGCCCTTTTCCGTCAAGGCTTCGGCCAGCGCGGCGGCGTTTTTTATCACCTGTTCTTGATATTCCCTGAAAGAAGGCTGCAAGGCCTCCTGAAAGGCCACGGCTTTGGCGGCGATCACGTGCATGAGCGGCCCGCCCTGGATGCCGGGGAAAACGGCCTTGTCATAGGCCGCGGCAAACTCGGCGCGGCAAAGGGCCATGCCCCCGCGCGGCCCGCGCAAGGTTTTGTGGGTGGTGCTGGTGACAATGTCGCAATGAGGTACGGGAGACGGGTGCCGGCCTGCCGCCACCAGCCCTGCTAGATGCGCCATATCCGCCACGAAATAAGCGCCGCAGCTCTTGGCTATATCCGCCAGCGCGGCGAAATCTATGACACGCGGATATGACGAAGCCCCGGCCATCAGCAGCTTCGGCCTGGTCTCCATAGCCAGCGCCTTCACTTGGTCATAATCTATGCGTTCGCTCTCTTTGTCCACGCCATAGGCCACAAATTCATATTGCCGCCCGGAGAAATTGACCGGGCTGCCGTGAGTGAGGTGCCCGCCGCAGGCCAGGCTCATGCCCAAAATGCGGTCTCCCGTGTTGAGCAGGGCATAATAAGCGGCCATATTGGCCTGCGCCCCGGAATGGGGCTGCACATTGGCGCTTTCGGCGCAGAACAGTTCTTTGGCCCGCTCGCGCGCCAGATTTTCCGCCTCGTCCACGAACTCGCAGCCGCCGTAATAGCGGCGCCCGGGATAACCCTCGGCATATTTATTGGTCAGCACCGAGCCCTGCGCGCGCATGACCGCGCTGCTGGTGAAGTTTTCCGAAGCGATCAGCTCAATCTTGTTCTCCTGCCGGGCCCTTTCCCGTGCGATCACCGCGGCGATTTCTGGATCCGTCTCCTGCAATCTTTGCCAGCTCATTGTTGTATGCTCCTTTTTGTTTTTGAAATAACTGCCGCGCTCAACTCTTCTCCAGCCGGGAGATTTTTTCCAGCCTTTGCGCGTGGCGCGCCCCGGCGAAGGGCGTTTCCAGCCAGACGCGCACCATTTCCAACGCTTCCGGCGCGGAGAGGACGCGCGCGCCCAGCGCCAGGATATTGGCGTTGTTATGCTCGCGCGCGCATTGGGCGGTGAAAACGCTGTGGCAAAGGGCCGCCCGCACCCCGGGGAATTTGTTGGCGGCGATGCTCATGCCGATGCCGGTGCCGCATATCAAAATGCCGCGCTCATATTTGCCCGCGCCGACCCCTGCTGCCACCAAGGCGGCATAATCGGGATAATCCACCGACTGCTCATCCGGGCAGCCGTAATCCAGCGTTTCCTGGCCCCGCGCCTGCAAAAAGGCCTTTACCTGCTCTTTCAGCTTATATCCGGCATGGTCGGACGCGATGGGTATGATCATTTTTCTTCCTCCCGCAGCCGCGCCAGGAATTTTCCCAGCGCGCCCTCGATTTTTTCCGCGCAAAAACGGTAATTTTGCGCGTCCCCGCCATAGGGATCCTCAATGTCGGAACCCGCGAATTCTCCCAGGGAAACGACCTGCTTGGCCCCATGACACGCCTTCAATATAAGATCTTTTTGCGCCTGCGTCATGGTCACGGCCCACTCCGTCTCCGCGGCGAGCGTGCCGCTCAAAGGGCGGCTGCGGTGCGCCGAAAGATCGAGCCCGCGTTCGCGCATGGCTTCCGCCGCGCCGGGCGCGGCTTCATCACCGCGAAAAGCGGAAAGCCCGGCTGAAGCAACGGTAAAATGTCCGGCAAGCCCGGCTTGTCCCAGCATTTGCCGGAAAAGGGCCTCGGCCATCGGGCTGCGGCAGGTATTGCCCGCGCAGAGAAAAAGGATGCGTTTCTCCACCTTTCTCGACCTCCAAAAAAGATTTCTTATTATTATATCACGAAGCGGCTGACATGCTCAAGAAAAATTTCGCGTTGTTTTCCGCGGTTTTAAAAACTTTCCAGCAGGGAGACGGCGGCAAGCAGCAGGAAGCCGGAAAGCATCCCGGTTACAGCAAAAAACCGCTCTTCACGCCAAGCCAGGGGCAAGAGTTCTTTCAGCGCGACATAAAGCATGGCCCCGGCGGAAAAGGCCAGGAAGCCGCCCAATATCCGCTCCGGGAAGCCGCTCAGCCCAAGACCGAGCATGGCGCCCAAGGGCGTGCAAAGGCTGATGCCGCAAAGGAGCAGCAGGGTTTTCCCCGGTTTTTGCCCGCCCGCCAGCAAAGGCGCGGCCACCGCCAGCCCCTCCGGCAGGTTGTGCAAGCCGATGGCCAATGCCAAGAGCGGCCCCAGCCGCCCCCCGGCCAGGAACCCGGCGCTGATCGCCATGCCCTCGGGCAGGTCGTGCAGGGCGATCCCGCAGGCGACCAATACGCCCGTATGCAGGAGGGATGGCCCCTTTTTCCGTGCGAGCAAAGAGCCGCAAAAGACCGGCAGCAGGACGCCCGCCAAAAGCCCGGCGCGCGCGGCTCCGCTCCCTCCCAGTTTCAAGGCAGAGGGCCAGAGGTCGGCGCAAGCCACCGCCAGCATCACCCCTGCTGCCAGCCCGAAGGCAAAGGCCAATGCGCCGCGCTTTTCCGGCAAAAGAAAAGCCAGGCCGCCGCCCAAAACGGTGGCCGCCCCGGCCAAAACGCTCATCCACAAAAGGCCGTGCATACGCAAACCCCCGCCGTTTGTTCCTGTCTTATGTATATCGCGGGGAGGACGTTTATAGAAACAGAATACAGCGAGGAGAGGCAAGAAGCAAGAAGATGACTAAGCCGGCTCTTTCTTCACGCCATATGTTGCGGTCTATTCTTTTTGGATAACTATATATAGCGGTTCTTCGGCGCTTTCTTCCGGGCCGCCTCGTTTCCGCGCGCAAGCCCCCGTTTCACCCGGCCATTTTCTCTATGGCGTAAAGCGCCCGCTCGATGTCCTCGCGCGTAGTATAAAAACCCAGGCTGAAACGCACGCTGCCCCGCCCGCCCGTGCCGACGGCCCGATGCGCCAGGGGCGTGCAATGATAGCCCGCGCGCACCGCGATGTCGTGTTTTTCCCGCAAAATGGCGGCGGCCCGCGCCGGATCCGTCTCGCCGATATTAAGCGTGATCACCGGGACGCGCTCCTCTTCCGGCGGCGGGCCGTAAACCGTCACCCTTCTGATCCCGGCCAGTTCGCGCAAAAACCAGGCCGTATTGCTGCAGTTTTTCTCGCGGATGCGCTCCGGCCCGTTCTGCAGGACGAAATCCAGCCCGGCAGAGAGCCCCGCGATGCCCGGCACATTGGGCGTGCCGCTTTCCAGGTGGTCCGGATAGCTTTGCGGCTGCCGCCAATCGTGCGAGGAGCTGCCCGTGCCGCCCGCGATAAGCGGGGCGAGCTCCAGCCCCGGCGCGACATAAAGACAGCCCGCGCCCATCGGGCCATAAAGGCTTTTATGCCCGGAAAAGGCCAACAGGCCGATCCCCGCGGCGGCCGCGTCGAGCTGCAGCACGCCCGCAGATTGGCTGGCGTCCACCAGAAAAGGAATGCCCCTTTCCTTGGCGAGCGCGCCGATTTTCGCTATCGGCATGATGCCGCCCGTGACATTGCTGGCGTGCAGGCAAACCAAAAGCGAGGTTTCCGGCCGGAGGGCGGAGGCGAAGGCGGAGGCGCTGATCCTGCCGCGGGAATCGGCGGGAACCATGCTGAGGCTTATCACGCCGTTTTGCTCCAATTGCTTTAAGGGCCGCCAGACTGCGTTATGCTCCATGCCGGAAAACACCACGTGCCCGCCGGGCCTGAGCAGGCCTTTAATCGCAATATTAAGCGAAGCCGTGGCCCCGGAGGTGAAAACAAGCCGCTCCGGCGCGGGGCAGTTGAAAAAGCGCGCCAGCTTGTCTCTCGTGGCGGAAACCATGCGCCCGGTGGCGTTGGACATGTCATAGCTGCCGCGACCGGGATTGGCGCCGAATTTGACCAGGGCCTCCCCCACGGCGGCCAGAACCTGCGGCGGCTTGGGATAAGTCGTGGCGGCGTTATCGAAATAAATCACGGGATTACCTCCTTGAAAAAGAACAAAGAAATTCATATTGCTTATTATATTTTATTCTTTGCCGCCCGCTTTCGTGAGGACATGGTTAAGAGACTGCACACAAAAAAGCCCCCACCGGAAAACAGAGGCGGGGGGCAAAAAGAGCACGGCAAGAAACGCAAAGGGCGTCAGCCCCCGAGGCAACACTCAAACAGGTTTCCGATATAAACATAGAACCCCGCGAAGACGGCAAACATAATGGGGATATAAAAGTATTTGAGTTTTCTCGTTTGCTTTTTAACGGCGAAGATTACGGCAAGAACGACGGCTGCATAAATGCTTAGAGCGGCTATGCCCCAGTGCTCGTCGTTATGTGCGCTACGCATTGCCTGTCCGTTTACATAACAATATATGGCCGTCAAGACACATATACACAAAGCGACCAGAAATAAAACCCAAAACTCATGACGCTTTATCGCGCTCAACATGCTGTTCACCCCCAAAAACATTAAGCTTCCAATTATTCACACGCCCCCTCGGCATCCGCCCCCCTAAAACTGTTCGTCGGGCAAAAGAAGCTCTACGATCCTGGTCAAATCCTCTTCGCCGTAATATTCGATGACGATCTGCCCGTTTTCCTGCGCGTTCTTCACGGAGACGCGGGTGGCCAGCCTTTGGCGCAGGCGGTCTTCCACGGCCCGCAAAATGGGCGGCGCGGCGCGGCGCAGCCCGCTTGCGGAAAGGCGCTTTCTGCCCGCGGCCCGGCCATAATTTCTGACTAATTCCTCGGCTTGGCGCACGGAAAGCTTTTCCAGCACGACGCGCTGCGCTAAAACGCGCTGCGCCCCCGCTTCCGGCAGAGCCAAGAGCGCCCGCCCGTGCCCGGCGCTCAAGCGCCCGTCGCGCAGCATGGCGCGGCAGAGCGGATCCAGCGAGAGCAGGCGCAAGGTGTTGGCGACGTGGGGGCGGCTTTTGCCCAGGCGCGCGGCCAGCTGTTCCTGCGTATAGGCGAATTTCTGCTGCAGGGCGAGATAGGTTTCCGCCTCCTCGACGATGTTCAAATCTTCGCGCTGGATATTCTCAATCAGCGAAAGCTCCAGAACCTCGTCCGGGGCCAATTCCCTGATTATGCAGGGGATTTCCTCTTTTCCGGCCAGGGCGGCGGCACGGAAACGGCGTTCCCCGGCCACGATCTCATATGCCCCGCTTTCGGCCTTGCGCAGCAAAATGGGCTGCAAGACCCCGTGCTGGGCGATGGATTCGGCCAGCTCGCGCAGTTTTTCCTCATCAAAGGACTTGCGCGGCTGCGCGGGGTTGACGGCGATCTGCGCGAGCGGAATTTGCTCTACCTTTTCGCCTTTCTGCGGCTCGGCGATCTCCTTGGGAATGAGCGCCGAGAGGCCCTTGCCCAGGGCTTTTTTCATTGCGCGCGCCCCCTTTCCTGATGCTCACTTTTGCCGGGAAAGAAACTCCCCGGCCAGCTGCTGATATTGTTCCGCCCCCTTGGAGCGGGCGTCATAATAAAAAATGGGCTTGCCGTGGCTGGGCGATTCCGAAAGGCGCACGTTCCTGGAAATGACGGCCTCATAAACGTTTGCCCCGAAATAGCCCCGCACCTCTTCGGCCACTTGCACGGCCAGATTGGTGCGCGGGTCGAACATGGTGAGCAGCACGCCCTCGATGCGCAGATCCGGGTTGAGATGCTTTTTCACCAGGTCAAAGGTGTTCATGAGCTGGCTTAAGCCCTCCAGCGCGTAATATTCGCTTTGGATGGGGATGATCAGGCTGTCGGCGGCGGCCAGCGCGTTCACCGTCAGCAGGCCCAAAGAAGGCGGGCAATCGAGAAAGATATAGTCGTATGCTTTAGCCAGCGGGTTTAAGGCCCGCTTGAGCTTGGTCTCCCGAGAAAGGGCCGATACCAGCTCGATCTCTGCTCCGGCCAACTGGATGGTGGCGGGAATGAGCGAGAGCCGCGCATAGGGCGTGGCCAAGGTCACCTCTTCGGCGGAGGCCCCGTTGATCAAGACATCATAAACGCATCGCTTGATTTCGCTGC
>WRDJ01000005.1 GCA_009783495.1 Clostridiales bacterium
GCTCAAAAGCGCATCATAAATCGGGGCCTTTTGTTGACGGTTCACCGCACGCCTCCTTGCTGACCCTATTTATCAAAAACATTGGTGCCGCTGAAAATTTCGATCATTTCACGCCGCAAGCCCTCAGTGATCTGCAGCCTGCTTTTGGGCGGCAATTCATAAACATCCGTATTGAAAAGATAGTTTTGCAGGTCAATTTCTTTGATGAGCATCTTGGTGTGGAAGATGTTGGCCTGGTATATATTAATGTCTATGGCGTCATATTTTTTAAGCGTCGCATCGTCAATATAATCCTGGATAGACGTGATATCATGGTCTATAAAGATTTTTTCCCCATCCAAGGTTCGCGTGAAACCGCGCACCTTGTAATCCATGGTGATTATATCGGAATCGAAGCTGCCGATCAGATAATCCAGCGTGCTGAGCGGCGTGATCTCGCCGCATGTGCAAACGTCAATATCAACGCGGAAGGTGGCGATGGAATTGTCGGGATGATATTCGGGATAAGTATGCACCGTGACATGGCTCTTATCCAGATGCGCGACAACCGTGCCGTCCTCCGCGCGCATCATGGGTTTTTCAGAAATAAGCAGGGTCACGCTCGCGCCTTGCGGCTCATAATCCTGTTTGGACACGCTTAATACCGTGGCTTCGATCATCTCGGCAACGTTAATCAAAATCTTTGTTAAACGCTCGGAATTATATTGCTCGTCAATATAGGCAATATAATCTTTTTGCGCCCGCTCGCTCTTGGCATAGCAAACATCATAAATATTAAAGTTCAAGGATTTAGCAAGATTGTTAAACCCGAATATTTTCATTTTCTGTCCCATTTCGCCACCTCACACCAAAAGTCGGTTAAACCGAAAACGTCCGGGAGTTTTTAACAAAGAAACAACTCAAACATTTATACCTCGAGTCACCGCGCAACATCGAAATAGTACGCTTGAGTTGTTTCTTCAAACCCATTTTTTATTACGGCTCGTTGATCAACCGATTTTATTGCAATGGCAGATCTGTTTCGCAAGCGTTTGAAGCATCAATAATATTTTTGAGCATACACCAAAAACAAGCGCCTGTCAACGTATTTTTAAAAAATACTGTGCGCTGACAAAAAAAACGCCAAAAACGGCGCAGCAAAACGAAAAGCAAAAAGCCGGCGGCTGACGATTTTGCTCAAGATTTGTAATTAGCCGGTCAGGAACGCAATACACCGCAAAACAGGTGATTTTCGCTTATAAAAGGAGCGGGAGGTGTGTTCGCCTCCCGCTCTTGGCTATTCCGCTTGCTTGTTTTTCGTCAGGTTTTCCAGCGCCGCACCGATGTCGAAGCCGGTCATTTCCTTCACCGAATCCATCACCGCCGCCAAGGTGCTGGTGACATTTTCCGCGATGCGCACCGCGCCGCCGCCCTCTTTGCCCGCGCCGTCCCAGACCATGATCTTGTCTATGCTGGCGAAGGGCTCGGCGATGTTTTTGGCCATGGCGGGCAGCGTCTCCACGATCATCTGCGTGACCGCCGCCTGCCCGTATTCTTTATAGGCGTCGGCCTTGGCGCGCATACCGGAAGCTTCCGCTTCCAGCTTCATGCGGATGGCGTCGGCTTCCGCTTCGCCCTTGGCCTTGATGATCTCCGCCTCGCGCTTCCCGATCACTTCGATTTGATAGGCTTCCGCTTCCGATTGCAGCTTTTTCGCGGTGGCTGAGGCTTCCGCGTCCATCTTCTTGGCGGCAGCCTGCGCTTCGGCCAGCTTGATGGCCTTGATCTTGTCGGCTTCGGCCTTCAGTTCCACTTCCCGGCGCGCCGCGTCTGCCGGGTTGATGACTTTCTCCTCAAGCATCCTTTTCGCGGCGTCGGCCTTGGTTTGCGCCAGCTCGATGTTTTTCTTCTCGCGGGCCACCTCGACCTCTTTTTCCTCGGAGGCGATGCCCTGCGCACGCTGCTGCCGCAGCATTTCCGCATCGGCGTCGGTGGAGATGATCTCTTTCATCATCTTGTTTTTCTGGATGTCATAGGCGGCGTCAGCCTCGGCCTTGGCGGTTTGCGCCTCGCGCTTATAGGCCGATTCCTTAACCTCTTTATCCTTGGTTTCCCGCGCGATCTCCGCTTGCGCCTGCAGCTTGGCCGCGGCCCCGGCCCGCTCGGCCTCGGCGATTTTGATCTGCGCGTCGCGGTCGGCTTCCGCCCGGGCGATCCTGGCGTTGCGCTGCACCTCGGCGATGCGCGGCATGCCCAGAGCTTCCAGATAACCGTTCTGGTCGGTGATTTCCTTGATGGTGAAAGCGATCAGTTCAAAGCCCATGGGCATGAGGCTGGAATCCGCCACATCGCGCACCTGCTGCGAAAAGGCTTCGCGGTCGCGGTAGATTTCCTCCACGGTCAGCTTGCCCACGATCTCACGCAGCTTGCCTTCCAGCACGCTCATGGCCGTCTCGCGGATGCGCGCCACGGTCGCCTCCTCTTTGCCCGTATAAAACTGTTCCACCGCCGAAAGGATGCTGCTTTCCTCGTTGCGGATCTTGATCACGGCCACGCCTGAACAGGTGATGGGCACGCCCTGGATGGTCATGGCGCCCGTGGTGTTGATGTTCAAAGGAATGTTTTCCAGCGAGATTGTATCCATGCGCTCCAAAAAAGGTATCAGGAGCGTGCCCCCGCCGGTGATGACGCGTTTCTTGCGCCCCGTGACCACGCCGGCCCTGTCCTGGGGAACCTTCTTCCACATGCTGAAAAGCGCGACGATAACGATGATGAGCCCGACAATTCCGATTCCGACATACGTCATTGTTTCCATTACATTAACCCCTCCTAAAATTATTGATGTTTATTATAAACCGCTTTTAATTCCCCACGGGCGCTTGGCGTCAACCCGGTTTCTGAGCAAGAAGCAAGAGGAAAGCTATAAAACGTCCAGTTCCCCTTCGGGGCTCAGACCCTCCACCCACAAGCGGCCGCCCTCAAAGCGGATGACCATGGCCTTGCTGCCTTGCGGCAGGGCCTTGCCGTCCACGGACGAAGCGGCATAGGAAATGATGCCGGACTTGCTGTGCGCGACGACGGAACCCACTCCCCCCGCCGAAATCGGCTCGTTGACCTCGACCGTCATGCCCAAAAACTCGCTCACGCTTTGCGCCAGGCTTTTGGCCCTTTTCATGGGCAGATAGATGAATTTGTTGATTATCAGCGACGTTATGTAACCGGCGGGCAAGGCGATCAGCCAGATCAGCCAAACGGGCAAAGCGCCGCCGCTTTCCAGCGCCATGCCCAGCGCGCCGGTGACGACGAACATGGCGCACCACACCGTGGGGGAAGCCGGCAACAGCGAGATCTGCATCCCGCCCAACTGCAGGCCAAAATCAAGATCAAGATCCAGAAGGTCGAAAAGGCCCTCCAGAATATCGGAAAAGAGCGAGAGAACCAGCGACAAAAGCGGCACGGCCAGCCCGGTGATCAGCAATATCTTGAATATCATAACCCGCGCCTCCTCCGATCCATCATCTCAGCCTTATGCGGCTCTTGTTTTTTTATTATATCATAAAGTGTTCCGCCGTAAAAGTCTTTCGCAGAAATTTTTTGATGCAAGCGGCAGGAAAATAATGCTTGACAACCGTCCTTCCCTGTGTTATATTTATTTTTAATTAAATATCGCACCCCTAAATGCAATGATAGGGCAAGCAATCCATATGACGTGGCGCAGAGAGCTGCCGGCGGTTTATCCGCGCTGGTGAAAGGCAGAGCACGGCGATGGAGCGCGCTCCCCCTTGAGCAGCCAGCCGAACACAAATTTTTTGTCATTAAGCGCGGCCGGACCGCCCGCCGTCATCACGGGCCCGCATTGCATGATGCGCAGAGTGGGGATGAAAGCAAGCCGGGGCTTCCGCTTGCCGGTAATTCCAATGAGAGTGGTACCGCGGAGAGTGATCTTCGTATCTTGCTTGTTATGAGAGGCGATTTTTTATTTGCCTTGTCGGCAACATAAGCGTCGCATAGCTGTGTCGTCGTTTGCGCCCGCATCTCTCACGTATAAAACCATACGCTCGCTCGCGGTCGCGCCTCTTCCTTGCTCTGCTCGCTGAAACCGGGGCCCCCGGGAAACCTTTAGGTTTTTGGGGTGAAGATTGCCTCCTCGTGTTTGTCTAAGAGCCTGTTTAGAACTATTCGCCTCCTATCCTCCGCAAAGGCGGGTTACTAAGGGCGGCGAGCCCCCTTGGCCGGTGATCCCCGCAAAACCTTAGTTTTGTGGGTTGATTTTAGGAGTTACGGGGGGCCGGAGGCAAAGCCGCCCGCCTGACGCCAAATCTGTATTTTACCAACGGCTGGCAAATCACTTTCCCATAACTCATCATAGGAGGAATCACCATGAAAATTTCTTTTTCCACCTTGGCCTGCCCCGATTCCAGCTGGGAGGACATCTATTCCATGGCCAAGGACATCGGCTATGACGGCATCGAGGTGCGCGGCAGCGGCAAAGACATTTTCGCCGCGCGCCAGCACCCCTTCACCCGGCAGGCCCTGCCGGAAACGGCCAAAAAGCTCCATTCCCTGCGCCTGACCATTCCCTGCTTTTCTTCCGGCTGCTGCCTGAAATTCGCCGAACAGCGGAAAGAAAACCGGGAAGAACTGATAAATTATATCGAGCGGGCCGCCGCGCTGAAAACGCCTTATGTGCGCGTGCTTGCGGATCTGGCCGTCGCGCCTGAAGGCGAGGTTGACGACGCTTTGGTGGCGGAACAGCTCATCGGGCTGGCCCCCATCGCGGCCAGAAACGGCGTCACCTTGCTGGTGGAAAGCAACGGCGTCTATGCCGACACGGCGCGCCTGCGCGACCTGCTGCAAGCGGTGGCCAGCGACGCGGTGGCCGCGCTGTGGGACGTCCACCACCCATACCGCATTAACGGCGAAAAGCCCGGCCTGACGGTGAACAACCTGGGCGCCTATATCAAGCATGTGCATATCAAGGATTCCGTCATGCAGGGGAGCAAAATCTCCTACCGCCTGATGGGCGAAGGCGATATGCCCATCGAAGACATGATGAATGCCCTCAATTCCATCAACTATGACGGCTTCGTTTCCCTGGAATGGAGCAAAAGCTGGGCCGGAGAAATGGAGGAGCCGGGCGTGGTCATCCAGCAATTCGCCTGGTATATGGGCCGCTACATCGAAAAAGCGGCCCCGCGCGGCGAGCTTTTTACGAACCGCGCCGGCACTGGCAAATATATCTGGGAAAAAGAGAGCCTGATTGACCTGACCTTTCCGCAGCTGCTCGACAGAGTGGCGGAGGAATTCCCCGACCAATACGCCTTCCGCTATACCACGCTGGATTATACCCGCACCTATAGCGAGTTTCGCGACGACGTGGATGCCTTTGCCCGCGCCCTCGTCTCAATGGGCGTGAAAAAGGGCGACAAGGTATCAATCTGGGCCACCAATGTGCCGGCCTGGTTCATCACCTTTTGGGCCGCCACCAAAATCGGCGCGGTGCTGGTCACGGTCAACACCGCTTACAAGATTCATGAGGCGGAATATCTGCTGCGCCAGTCTGACACCCACACCTTGGTGATGATTGACGGCCACAAGGATTCCAACTATGTGGAGATAATCAAGAAAATTTGCCCCGAGCTGGCCGTGCACACCCCCGGTGAGCCGCTGCACGCCAAACGCCTGCCCTTCCTGCGCAACGTCGTCACGGTGGAATCTCAACAGCCAGGCTGCCTGACCTGGAATCAAGCTCTCTCTCTGGCGGAAAAAACGCCCGTGGAGTTCGTCTATCAGCGCATGGCCGTGCTCAACCGCCACGAGGTCTGTAATATGCAATACACTTCCGGCACCACCGGCTTCCCCAAGGGCGTCATGCTTTCCCATCATAATGTGGTCAACAACGGCAAGAATATCGGCGACCGCATGGATCTTTCCACCGCCGACCGCTTCCTCATCCATGTGCCGATGTTCCATTGCTTCGGCATGGTGCTTTCCATGACGGCTTGCGTCACCCACGGCGCGACCATGGTGCCCGTGCCTGCCTTTTCGCCGCGCCTGGCGCTCGAAGCCGTCAACAGAGAAAAAATCACCGCGGTCAACGGCGTGCCCACCATGTTCATCGCCATGCTGGAGCATGAGGATTTTGCCAAGACTGATTTTTCGCATATGCGCACCGGCATCATGGCCGGAAGCCCCTGCCCGGTGAAGGTGATGACGGACGTGCTGGAAAAGATGAGGATGAGTGAGATCACCATCGTTTTCGGCCAGACGGAAAGCTCCCCTGGCTGCACGCAAAGCAGCGCGGACGACCCCATGGAGGTGCGGGTCAACACGGTGGGGCGGCCGCTGCCCGGCATCGAATGCAAGGTCGTTGATCACGTCACCGGCCAAGACCTGCCAGACGACGCCGACGGCGAATTCGTGGCGCGCGGCTATAATATCATGAAGGGTTATTACAAAATGCCGGAGGCCACCGCCAGCGTCATTGACGGCGAGGGCTGGCTGCATACCGGCGACCTGGCCCGCCGCCGCCCCGACGGCAACTTCAAGATCACCGGACGCATCAAGGATATGATTATCCGCGGCGGCGAAAACATCTATCCCAAGGAGATCGAAGACTTCATCTATACCCATGAAAAGGTGCGCGACGTGCAGGTGATCGGCGTGCCGGATGCGCAATACGGCGAGGAGATCATGGCCTGGGTCATCTTAAAAGAGGGTGCGTCCATGAGCGAAGACGAGGTCAAAAGCTTCGTACGCGAGCATATGGCCAAACACAAGACGCCCAAATATGTGCGCTTCGTCGGCGAATTCCCCATGAACGCCGCCGGGAAAATCCTTAAATATAAGATGGTGGAGGAATCCGTAACGCTCTTGGGTTTGCGGGAAGCGGAGAATATCGTCACCGCCTGAAAAAGAAATTTTTTCCTATCCCGATAATATTTACTTCACAAAGGGCGGCAAAGGGAGTAGAATCATATTTGAAACTCCCTTTGCCGCCCTTAATCGTGCGCGCACCGGCGGGCAGAACCTCCTTCGCCCTAAAACAGAGGACAGAGTGCGGGGCAAACGGTGAACTGCCGTTTGCCCCGATAAAAACAACGGCAAGAAGGCAAAAGCAAGATGGCGGAAATCCCTCCGCTTCGGAAAGGAAAAATAGATGAAAATCGTTTTCAAATACCTAAAACCGTTCGCCTTCACCCTGGCGGTCTGCCTTGTGTTGCTCTTCGGCCAGGCCATGACGGATCTGAGCCTGCCCAACCTGATGAGCGACATCGTCAACGTGGGCATCCAGAAAAGCGGCGTTGAAGAGAAGGCCCCCAAGGCTATCAGTCGCGATGGTTACTATCTTATGAGCTTTTTTATGAGCGAGGCCGACTACGACATTATTTATAGCGCCTACTATCCATACGTTTTATATTCTCTTCCCCCTTTCTTTCTTTTAGAGGATTTCCCTCTCCTTGATGAAAAGGAAGCCTGGGTTCTGACGGAAACCGACCCAATCAAGCTCGCCGCGGTGGAAAACGCCTATGGCAAGGCCGCGCTGGCCTTCATCAATTTCATGCAGACCATGAAGGAGGAAAACGGGGAAGACTCCTCCCTGGCCGAAGACGGTTTCGCGGATGTGGACGTCACGGAAGTTTACGCGCAGCTTCTGCCCTTTTTAAGCTCGCTGCCGCGGGAGGCCTTCGCGGACGCCATCGCCGCCGCCGAAGCGGCCGACCCGCAGCTTTGGGCGCAGGTCGGCGCCACCTTCACCAAACTTTTCTATCAGGAACTGGGCGCGGACTTGGGCGCGATGCAGCAAAGCTATATCGTCAAAAAGGGGCTGATGATGCTGTTGGTGGCGCTGGCCGGCGTGGCCGCGGCTATTTCGGTCGGCTTTTTCGCCTCGCGCATCGCCACTTCGGTGGCCAAGCGCGTGCGGCGCGACGTCTTTGCGCGGGTCGAGAGCTTCGGCAGCCGGGAATTCGACAAGTTCTCCACCGCCTCGCTCATCACCCGCACCACCAACGACGTGCAACATATCCAGATGTTCATCCTGATGGGCATCCGCATGATCTGCTATGCCCCCATTTTGGGCGTGGGCGGCGTCATCATGGCCTTGGGCAAAAGCCCTTCCATGGCCTGGATCATCGCGGTGGCCGTGCTGGTGATAATCGGCCTGATCCTGACTTTGCTGCCGTTGGTGCTGCCCAAATTCCAGCTTTTGCAGAAACTGATTGACCGCCTCAATCTGGTGAGCCGGGAAAGCCTTTCCGGGATTATGGTGATCCGCGCTTTCGGCAACCAGAAATATGAGGAAGGCCGCTTCGAGAAGGCCGCCCGCAACCTGCGCGATACTGAACGATACACCCAGCGCGTCATGGCCGTGATGATGCCGCTTATGACCATCGTGATGAACGCCGTTACCCTGACCATCGTCTGGGTCGGCGCGCATAAGATCGCGGAATCTTCTTTGCAGATCGGCGATATGATGGCTTTTATGCAGTATGCCATACAAATCCTCATGTCCTTCCTGATGATGTCTATGATGTTTATTATGCTGCCGCGCGCCGCCGTCTCGGCCAGGCGCGTGGCCGAAATTCTCGCGACCCGGCCCGGCATCGCCGACCCGCCAAACCCCAAACACCTGCCAAAAAACCCGGCGGGCGTGATAAAGTTCAACAATGTCTCCTTCCGCTATCCCGACGCGGAGGCGGAGGTGCTGACGGACATCAGCTTCACCGCCCGGCCCGGGGAAACGACCGCCTTCATCGGCGCAACCGGCTCCGGCAAATCCACCCTCATAAACCTCATCCCCCGTTTTTATGACGTAAGCAGCGGCGCGGTCGAAATTGACGGCGTGAACATCAAAGACCTGGCTCAGCATGAACTGCGCCAAGCCATCGGCTATATCCCGCAAAAAGGCCTGCTCTTTTCCGGCGACATCGAGTCCAATATCCTCTATGGCAAAGAGGACGCCACGGCGCAGGAAATCGCCAAGGCCATCGAGGTGGCGCAGGCCGCCGAATTCGTGGCCGAAGCGGAAAACGGGCTGCAAACGGCCATCGCGCAAAACGGCGG
The DNA here is from genome assembly GCA_009783495.1 of Clostridiales bacterium. Classification (GTDB taxonomy): domain Bacteria; phylum Bacillota; class Dehalobacteriia; order UBA4068; family UBA4068; genus WRDJ01. The sequence goes on from WRDJ01000005.1 coordinate 9,046, forward strand.
CAATGTCAGCGGCGGGCAAAGACAGCGCCTAGCCATCGCCCGCGCTTTGGTGAAAAAACCACCCATCTTCATTTTCGACGACAGCTTTTCCGCCCTCGACTTCAAAACGGACGCGGCGCTGCGCAAGGCCCTAAAAGAATATACGGGTTATGCCACGGTGCTGGTGGTGGCCCAGCGCGTCAGCACCATTATGAACGCCGAACAGATCATCGTCCTGGAAGCCGGGGCCATCGCGGGCGTCGGTACGCACCGGGAACTCCTGGAAAGCTGCCCGGCCTATCGGGAAATCGCCGAGTCGCAGCTGGCAAAGGAGGAATTGGCATGAGCGCAACGCAGAACAACGCGGCAAGCGCCTCCGTAAGACGGCGCAGAGGCCCGCTGGGCGGCCCCATGGGCGGCGGGCCCATGGGCATGATGGGCGGCGGCCCCAAGGCCAAAGACTTCAAGGGCAGCCTGAAAAAGCTGCTGACCTACCTCGCGCCGTTCAAGAAGCAGATCATCCTCGTGCTGATTCTGGCGGCCCTTTCCACCGTCTTTCTCATCGCCGGTCCGAAAATCCTCGCCGAAGCCATAGACGAACTGATCAAAGGCCTGATGCGCGTCATCACCGGGGCTTCCGGCGGCATAGACTTTGGCTATATCAGCCGGATCATCCTGACGCTTATCGGCCTATATCTGCTGAGCGCGGGCTTTTCCTATCTTCAGGGCTATACCATGGCCGGCGTCTCCACCAAGGTGGCCTATAACCTGCGCAATTCAATAAGCCAAAAGATCAACCGCATGCCGCTGGATTATTTTCACCGCACCAGCCACGGCGAAGTGCTTTCGCGCATCACCAACGACGTGGATACGCTGAACCACAGCTTAAACCAGAGCATCACCCAGCTCATCACCTCCGTCACCACCATCGTCGGCGTGCTGATAATGATGCTGACGATCAGCAGGAAACTCACCTTGATCACGCTTTGCATCCTGCCGGTTTCTTTGCTTCTGCTCATGTTCGTGATCAAAAAGTCGCAGAAATATTTCATAGGCCAGCAAAAATATCTCGGCGCGGTCAACGGCCATGTGGAGGAGATGTATGGCGGGCATTTCGTGATGAAGGCCTTCAACGGTGAGAAAAAATCTCTCGAGGCCTTCGACAAAGAGAACGAAC
>WRDJ01000006.1 GCA_009783495.1 Clostridiales bacterium
AACCAGAGAAAAGGTCAAATGTTCTTATAAAACGCTGTATCTGGCCGACGATTTGATACGGCGCATCACGGAAATTGCCCAAGATCATGACACGAGCTTTAACAACACCGTCGTGAGCATGATCGAATCATGCCTGGCCGAAAAAGAGGAATAAGAAAATGACCCGCCGTTTGGGCGGGTTTCTTGTTTTGGAAGATGCTGTCGCGACGGAACAAAGGCTCTATAACCATTGCTCGTCAACATCAAGCGTCACGTTTTCAGCGGCCAGCCTTTCCAGAAGAATGGACAAGCCGTCGTGGCTGACCTGAATTTTGGCAATTTTCTCCGTGCCGGCATAAAGCACAAAGTTTTCCCCTTTTTCCTCCACCTTGCTTATCTCTCCAATGGGATAGGCCTTTTCAACCCTGAAAGCGTTTCTGACAATCAGCATATCCCGCGTGACCGTTATTTTCCAAAACAGCGAATGGGCCAGATAATACAGGCTTGCCAAAAAAAGCCCCGGAAAGCCGAAGTAAGAGAAAAGCTGTACAAACCGGCTTTCGGTTTCGAAAGCGTTCGGCCAGAATATAAACCAAACCAGCATGCCGCCGAAAAACAAGACGCCCAGAACCGCGACCATCAAATTAGCCTTGTTCGGCCTGACCGTGAAGCTGTTTTTTTTCTGGGTGGTTTCCATTTTGCCCGCTTCGTGGAGCTGCGCCGCAAACAGCCCGTAATTTGACGTGAAAACATCCGCCGCGAAAATCCTTTTGCCGCCGACATAACCGATGATTCCGTTGAGCTTCACCGCTACCACGGTAATATCCCGGAATTTTATCGCTAACGCAGGGCAAAACGGCATATGTATGGTCAGATTGTCGCCTTCCACTATTATCTTCCACTTGGCCGCGTGCAGCGCGAGATAGACGCCAAGCAGGGCGAAGGGCAGCAGAAGCGCCGCTATTACTATCTCGGCCGTTCCCGTTCCTTCGCCGGTCACAAAGGGAAGAGCCGCAAGAAGAGCGAAAAGGGCAGCGCCCACGACCCCGATCCAAAAAACCCATTTAGGGTAACGCATTTCATAATTAGGCTCGTCCAAGCCCGTCATCGCCTTTCATTTATATTTCTGCTTTATCGGACGCGATCAATTCCCGGATGGCCGCGACGGCGCAGCGGATGGCCCGCTCATTGTCGCGGCAGACGGGGTTGGGCAAGCCGGATTTGCTCCTTTCCACGTTCCAGAGGGCGGTCAGCACCGCGCCCGCGCGCGCCTTGCGCACCTGCGTCACGCTGAAAAGAGCCGCGCATTCCATCTCGGAGGCCAAACAGCCGCAATCAAGATAGGCCTGCCATTTGTCGAGCAAGGCCCGGGCCACCGGCATGGTCTGCGGATGAGTCTCGCCGTAAAACGAATCCTTGCTGTGCACCACCCCCACGTGAAAGCGGCTCCCTTCTGCCTGCCCGCTCAAGGCCCGCGCGCTCTTTTCCAGGGCGCTCGTCACGCGGAAATCCGCCGCCGCGGGATAGCCCTCCGGCAGATATTCCGCGCTGGCGCCTTCGCTCCTAACGGCCGCCGTGGCGATGACCAAATCCCCGCCCACCACTTTTTCAACCATGCCGCCGCTGGTGCCCACGCGGATGAAAGTATGCGCCCCGCAAAGGATCAGCTCCTCCACGGCGATGGCTGCGGAAGGGCCGCCGATGCCGCTGGAAACGACATTGACCAACTCGCCCTCCAGATAGCCGCCATAAGTACAAAACTCCCTGTTATAAGCGATTTCAAAGGGGGAATCCAGGTGACGCGCGATCTGCGGCACACGCCCCGGATCGCCCGGCATGATGACATATCCGCCGACTTGCTCCTTGGTCACTTTAAGATGAAATTGCTTTTCGCCCGCGAAAATCGCGCCGTGCACATCCGCTTTTTCCGACATAAGCATCGCCCCGCTTTCTGTTGTTTTATGGTCTCGGCACCAGCTGAAACGGGTCGCACATCTCCCCGTGCGCCGTGAACGTCAAGTGCAAATGCGGCCCGGTGGAAAAGCCGGTGCTGCCCACCCTGCCGATCACTTGGCCTGCCGCGACCTCGCCGCCTTTGACCGCGCTCAAGCTCTGCAGATGCCCGTAAAGGGAAAAAAGCCCCATACCGTGGTCTATGATGACGGTGTTGCCGGTCACCGGCAGAAATTCCGCCAAGGTGACAATGCCACGGGCCGCCGCCACTACCTCCGTTCCCGCGGGCGCCGCGATGTCCACCCCGGAATGGCGGGAAGAAAATTCGCCGCCGATATATCTGTGGCAGGCGAATTCGGTGGTAACGCGGCCAAAGAGCGGCAAAACGAAGCCCTCTTCCTGCCAGAGCGGCTCCCCGGCGCTTTCGGCCCTGGCCCCGGCCACCTTGGCGTTATAAAGGGCATAGTCCTCGCTGCTTGGCGTTTGCAGGCCGGAGGCGCCGGCGGAAAGTTTCTGCGAGCCGAAAGCCCTCTCCGCAATTTCCAGCGTTTCCTCGAAAAGTGTGCCGCTATCATCGCAAAGCACCAATTTGATCATCCCCGCTTTTTCCGTCACCGGGATATTCAGCAGGGCCCGCCCGCCGACGAGCGGGATTTCGCGGCTGCCCGCGCCGTTTTCCAGCGTCAGGCGCGCCCCCTGCGGGCAAACGACTTTGAGCAGGGCGATCTCCCCCGGACGCAACGAAGAAATGGCCGGTTCAACCGCAGCCTTTTCCCCGGCCGACCCGGCGCTTTCCTCCGCGAACCGGCCCGGCGGCGGCGCGGGAGGCCCGGCGAGGGTGAAAGCCGCGGCCGCGGCGGAGATAAAAGTAATTAATAGAAGAACCGAAACAAAAACGGCGCTGCCTTTTTGCGGCAAAATTAAGCCCCCCTCCATGAAAGCGGCACGCGGCCCAAACGGCTTCCCCGCAAGGAGAGTGCTTGGCGCGTATGTAAAAACTATTTGCGCTTTTCTTGGGCCGGGGATAATTAGGAATACGCAGGGTGCTTTGCCTTTCGCGGGGGCGATCAGCGCCCGCCCGTTTTGCGCCAAAACGTGAACATATCGCCGCCCCGCTTTTTCCAAAAAATATGGAAAAGCCAGACCAAAAGCCCGCTGATCAAAACGGTCAGGCCGAAGATCAGCCCCATGCGCGCCACGAAGTTCTCAAAAAACATCTGCGGCACCAGCCGGATCAGGAAATCGTCGGCGCTTAAAATCCACAGGTCGTTGGAGAAGAAGATGCGATGAAAAAGGGTGAAGAAGCCCTCGAAATCCGCCAGGGCGAAAGTGCCGATCCCCAAAGCGAGGACGAAAAAGGCGGCGATGCCCCGCAAATATCCCCGGCAGAGCACTGCAACCCGCAGGCGGCCCTTCGTGAAGAAAAAGACATAAAGCAGCAAAAACAGGCCCAGGCCCAGCGCCAGCCATTTCGCGGCGGTGGCGCCCTTCATCAGCTTCTGCACGTCTGCCATATGCAGAATCTCTCTTTCGCTGTAAACGTCGGCGCTCGCCCCGCCGATCACGGCCTGTGTTTGCAGCGTGCCGCTCCTGCCGAAGAGATAATCCAAGAGCGCGTCCGTCACGCGCCAGAACTCGTCCTGCTCCATGCGGGTGCGCTGATAGGCGTCCTGCCCGTTTTCGTCTGCCAGCGCGAACTGTTTTTCAAAAAAAGCCTTATTCCCGGCCACCCCCTGCAGCGCGGCCAGCAAAATGAACAAGACCAGCAGGAACCCTGCGGCGGCGGCCAATACGGCGTTCCGTTTTCCCTCTTTCGCAGGCATAGGCTTCCCCCTTTTCCGGGATATTATGAAAATCCCCAGCCCTAAATATTTTCTATCAGCCAGTCTATGGGCATGGGCGCGGCGGCAACACCGCTATGCGGCGCTTATGTTGCCGGCGAAGGCAAAAAGTTCAGGATCACCCGGTATTTTTCCGCCAAGGCCTCCAATGAGCAGGCCGCGTTGGCCGGGCTGGTGGATGGCAGGGCGATGGCCGGCAAACCGGTTTGTGGCAGCAGGTGCTTTTGATAGAGCCGGGCCGCGGCCGCTCCCGTGGTGAAAACGGTCGCGATCTTGCTTTGGGCAAGCAAAGGGGCGATGTCGTTGGCCAGGGGGTTCTTGATGCTGTGGTCGCCCGCGCCCTTGATCTCGCAGCTTTTCAGCACATCCCAAAGGGCGATCTTGCGTTCGAGCAGGAAGCGCCTTTTCCCGTCAACGGCGGCGGGGATTTCCTCCCCGAAGAGCAGGCCGAGGACGCGCCAGAACCTGTTTTGCGGGTGGCCGTAAAAGAACCCGGCTTCCCGCGATTTCGGCGAGGGCATCGTCCCCAAAATCAGCACGCGCGATTCGCCGTCCCAAATCGGCTCTATGGTGTGTTCGACGCGGCTCATTCCGTCCAGCCGGCTAAGTATCTGGCCTGCTCTTCGCTCAAAACGTCATAGGCGATGCCGAGCGCCGCCAGCTTGACCCCGGCCACAAAATCGTCTATCTCCTTGGGCACAGGGATGAGTTTGTTGGCCAACTTGCCCTTATTCCTGGCAAGATAAAGCGCGGAAAGCGCCTGAATGGCGAAGCTCATATCCATGATCTCGGCGGCGTGCCCGTCCCCCGCCGCCAGGTTGACCAGGCGCCCCCCGGCGATCAGGTTGAGGGTTCTGCCGTTTTCCAGTTTATAACCCATGATGTTGCGGCGGCGTTCCTGCTTGGAAACGCAGATGTTTTCCAGGTCGCTGCGAGAGACCTCGCAATCGAAATGGCCGGCGTTGCAGAGAATGGCTTCGTTCTTCATAAGAGGGAAATGCCGGCGCGTGATGACGTCCTTGCAGCCGGTCACCGTGATGAAAATGTCGCCCAGCGGGGCGGCTTCTATCATGGGCATGACTTCAAAGCCGTCCATATGCGCTTCAATGGCTTTGACGGGGTCAATCTCCGTGACCACCACCTTGGCGCCCAGGCCCTTAGCGCGCATGGCCACCCCCTTGCCGCACCAGCCATATCCGGCCACCACCACGGTCTTGCCGCAGACGATCAAATTGGTGGTGCGGTTGATGGCGTCCCAAACCGACTGGCCGGTGCCGTAGCGGTTGTCGAAGAGATATTTGCACATGGCGTTATTGACGGCGATCATGGGACATTGCAGCGCGCCTTCTTTTTCCATGGCCGCCAGGCGCAGGATGCCGGTGGTGGTTTCCTCGCAGCCGCCCAGCAGGCGGGGCAGCAGGTCGCGGCGCTTGGTGTGCAGCAGGCTGACCAGATCTCCGCCGTCGTCAATGATGATATGCGGGCCGAAAGCCACGGCATCCTCCAGATGGGCGCGGTATTCCGCGTCGCTCTGGTTATGCCAGGCGAAAACCTCCACGTTGTCGAAGGCGGCCAGCCCCGCCGCCACGTCGTCCTGCGTGGAAAGCGGGTTGGAACCGGCGGCGGCCACCTTGGCCCCGCCCGCGGCCAGCACCGTGACCAGATAGGCGGTTTTGGCCTCCAGATGGACGGAGACGGTCATTTTCAGGCCGGTGAAGGGCTTGGTTTGGCTGAACTCCTGCTCCAGCCCGCGCAAAATCGGCATATTGGCTTTCACCCAGTCAATTTTCTTCCTCCCTTCGGGCGCCAGGGAGGGGTCTCTGATGATGGACATATTCGCTAATCTCCTTCTTTCGGCAGTTCTTTGACGATTTGTGTGACCAAACGGCAGAAATCTGACGAAACGCGCCAGGAAACCTCCAGCACTTCTTCATGGTTGAGCGTTTTGTCTATTATCCCCGCCGCCATATTGGTAATGCAGGAAAGGCCGATCACCTTCATGCCGCAGTGGCGGGCCGCCGTCACCTCGGCCACGGTGGACATGCCCACCGCGTCGGCGCCCAAAGCGGCCAGCGCGCGCACCTCGGCCGGGGTCTCATATTGCGGGCCCTTGGCATAGGCATAAACCCCCTCGAAAAGGCGGATTTCCAGCTCCAACGCGGCTTGGCGGGCAATTTGCTGAAAATCCCGGTCATAGGCGCGGGTCATGTCGGGGAAGCGCGGGCCCAGCTCGTCAAGGTTGGCGCCTTTAAGCGGCGAATCGGCGAAAAGGGCGATGTGATCGGTGATGAGCATGAGGGCCCCGTCGCCCAGGCCGGGGTTGATCCCGCCCGCGGCATTGCTGACCAGCAGGTTTTTCACGCCGAGCGCCGCGAAAACGCGCACCGGGAAAACGGTCTTGAGCACGTCATAACCCTCATAGCAGTGGAAGCGCCCCTGCATGACCAAAACGGGCTGGCCCTCGAGCGCGCCGTGCACCAGCCTGCCGCTGTGCCCGGCGGCAGTGGAGGCCACAAAGCCGGGGATCTCGCGGTAATCCACGGCCAGGGGGCCGTTAAGCTGAGCGGCCAGCGGGCCCAGGCCGGAACCGAGGATGACGGCGGTTTGCGGGATCGAAGGCAAAACGCTTCGCAGATAGGCGGCGGCGGCAAAGATTTGTTCCCTGTGGGAGGCCAGCTTATGTTCCATGACAAACCCTCATTTCTGTATTTGTATGCGGGATAATCACTTGACCACGGGCTGATAGTTGTTAAACCGGCCTTCCGGATGAACCAGCGCGCCGATTGTGTCATAGGGGGCAGAGATGATCTCTTTACTGTCAAGGCCGAGGATGAAGGTTTGCCGGAAAATCATGGTTTCCCGCCCTTTGGGCTGGCTGGCGCCGCCGTAAACGAAATTGCCCAGCGAATAGACGATCTGCCTGCCCTGATAAGTCTCGATTGGCTGCAGGCAATGAGGATGATGCCCCAGCACCAGGGCCGCGCCGCAATCCACCGCCCAGCGGCCCAACTCCCGCTGCTCGTCGGTGACCTGCGTATATTCCTGCCCCCAATGGAAAGAGACGATTTGCAGGTCGGAGACGGTTTGCGCCGCCGCCAGTTCATGGCTGACAGCCGCCTTCATCTCCTGAATATCCGTGCCTTCTTCCAGCGGGCCCAAGGCGTTGAAGCCCAAAAGGGCGATCTTCACGCCTCTTGCCTCATAAAGCGCGCTCATGCCGTAACCGAAAGTCAGGATGCCGGCCTTGTTGAGGTGGCTGACGGATTCACGCAGGGCGGCCTCGCCATAGTCGTGGCTGTGATTGTTGGCGATATTGACCGCGTCCACGCCGCCCGCCTTGAAGATATTGACATAGGAGGGTTTGCCGAGGAACCAGAATTCACCGCCGGCCTGCGGCGGCTTGTGCGCCTTTTCCCCACCCTCGGCGAAAACGTTTTCCGCGTTGGCGATGGTCAAATCGCTCTGGAAAAAGATGGGCGCGGCATTGGCGAAGAAATAGCTGTCGGGCTTGCGCAGGTTTTCTTTATAATAATCGAAGGAAACGGAGTATTCATAGCGGTCGTCGCGGCCCAGCACGCAATCCCCGACGGCGCAAATCACGAGCTCGAACTGTTTTTTCGGCAGGGTCGCGGCGAAAGAGAGAGGTTGGGGACCGGCCTCCACAGCGAAGCCGTCGCTGTCGGAAAAATGCCACCATTCGTTCTCATAAGGCACGAAGCCGCATTTTATCATGACGTTTTCCAGAAGCAGGGCGTTGGCCCGCGCTTCCTCGCTTGCCCCCTCATAAGCGCGAGAAGCCTTGCCCCCGAAATCATCGAAGCCGCTGGGCATTTGCGGCGCGGAGCCGTCCAGCCGCACAAGGGTGACGTCCACGGCCTGGCCCCGGCTGTGCGCGGAAAAACCCGTGTGCGGGTTTGCGATATAGCGGGCGTCCGGCATGGCCTCCCAAAGAAAAAATTGGCTTGGCGGCTTGCGGTAGGCGTCCCAGACCAAAAGCGAAAAGCCCATCTCCAACAACTCGGCCTGCGCCGCCTTGAGCTTTTGCGCCGTGGAAAAACGCAGCAAGGCCCGGTCATCGTCATAGACCGCTTTGCCCGTGAAGTTGTCTTTGCCCGCATAGCGCAGATCAATATAAAGGCCGGGAATCTCTTCGGCCAGGTCTACGAAAGCCGCGGGCGAACATTCCCGCCTGAAGTTGGAATATTCACGGAGCAGGGCGCTTATTTCTTCTTTCGGCATGGGTGCGGCAAAATCCTCTATCTCGGCCAGGCCGGCCATGCGATAATAATAAACCAGCCTGATCGCGTCATAGAGCTCTGGTTTTTTCTTTTCCTCCGCAACGCCGTCAAGGCGCAAAAAGCGTGGGATTTCCGCCCCCTGCGCGAGCGTCAGAAACCTTTTCAGCAGGATGAGGGCCTCCTCCCGGCTCACTGGCCTGTCCAGCCGCGCCGCCATTTCCGCGTCGAGAATATTTTCGCGCAAAAGCTGCTCCGCCCACAGCCCGCGCGCATCCTTTTCCCGGTTTTCTGCCGTGTCGAGGGCGCGGAAGGCGCGCAAGACATCCTTGGTGCCGTAAGCCTTTTCCGCCAGCAGCAGGCAATAATCATAAAGCGGCAGGCCCGGGGCCTGTGCGGCCGGTGTTTGGCCCGCGCCGTGGAAAAAGACGCAAAAAAGCCCCGCGGCGAGAAGAACGGCCAGCAACAAGGCAGAGAAAAGCCAAAACCTTTTTTTGGGGTTTTTATGGCAAGCGGAAGGGCGGGTTTCCATTTGACCTCCGGGAAGCCGGAAATGAACGACAGGGTTAGATTATACCAATTGCGGGATTTTTAGTCAATCAATGCGGGCTTGGGGGCCCTGGGAAGAAAATTTTGTCGCGCGCGGATTTTATGGTATTATGAAGTAAATGATGGATTTTTGACAACAACGGGGAGCAACGTTATGCGTTTATTCATTGCTATAAATTTCGACGAGGAAACTAAGGAGCGCCTTTGGGCCCTCTGCCAGAAGCTGCGGCCGCATATGGAGAGTGTGCGCTTCACCCATAGGCAAAACCTGCACCTGACCGTCATTTTCCTGGGGGAAGTCGCGGAAACGAGGCTCTCTGCGGCCAAGCTGGCCCTGGCCAAGCTGGAAGCCGCGCCCTTTTCCCTGCGCTTCGGCGGGCTGGGCGCTTTTTCCCGGCCGGACGGCGACATCCTCTGGCTGGGGCTGGAAGAGGACGGGGAGGGTGTTCTGGCGAAGATATATAATTTTCTCTATTATCAACTGACAAGCGGCGGCTTTGCCGTGGAAAAGCGGGAATATACGCCGCATCTGACCCTGGCCAGGGAGGTTTTCTGGCATAAAAATTTCATAAAAAGCTCTTTTGCCTCGTCGCTCCCTTCCTTTGAGGTGAAGGTGGGGCGCGTCAGCCTGATGAAATCCGGGCGCATTGCCGGCCTGCTGACCTATACCGAACTTTTCGGCAAAGATTTGCGGGAGTGATGAGAAAAACGGGCGGGTTGCTGTCCTCTTCCCTCTGTCCTCTTCCCTCTGTCCTCTTTCCTCTGTTCTGCCTCACCCCTTGACCTCTCCGGGGGGAGAGGGAGCGATCATTTTTTTAAAGGGGTTGCCGCCTGTGCCCGCAACTCAAAGCACAAGCGCGCATTGTGCGCCCCGGCGAAGAACACTAGTCAACAAGGTTGCAATTTGACCCCGATAATGTTATAAATAAAGCAGGAATAACAGAAGAGGTGCAAAGATGACAGAAACCGGGAAAAACGGCTTTTATCTGGGTTTGGACATTGGCTCAACCACGGTGAAGGCGGTGATCCTCAACGAAGGGGCGCAGACGGTCTGGGCCTGCTATCAACGGCATTTTTCCGATATATATGTTTCCCTGCTCGACGTTCTGGAAAAAGCCCTGGCCGCCGCCGGAGATCTGGCGGTCGGGGCGGCCATTTGCGGCTCCGGCGGGCTGGGCCTCTCCGTGCGCTGGCAACTGCCCTTCGTGCAGGAGGTGATCGCCTGCGTGGGTGCGGTGGAGCATTTCATTCCGCGCACCGACGTGGCCATCGAGCTGGGCGG
>WRDJ01000007.1 GCA_009783495.1 Clostridiales bacterium
CATCATCATGGGGGTTTTCCCCGCAGACGGCGGCGAGATTTGGCTGGACGGCCGCCCCATTGACCGCGGCGCGGTGAAAATCGGCTACCTGCCCGAAGAAAGAGGCCTCTATCAAAAGAAGCCCATTCTCGACCAACTGATCTATTTCGCCTGCCTCAAGGGCATGAAAAGCAAGGAGGCCGGGGCTTCCGCCAAATTCTGGCTGGAAAGGCTGGAAATGGGCGCCTATGCCGGAAAAAAACTCGATACCCTGAGCAAGGGCAACCAACAGAAGATCCAGTTCGCGGCGACCTTGATCACCGATCCCGACATCGTCATCCTCGACGAGCCCTTTTCCGGGCTGGACCCGGTGAACGCCGGGATTCTGAAAGACATCGTGCGCGAACTGGCCAAGGCGGGCAAGATTGTGCTCTTTTCCAGTCACCAGATGGGCTATATAGAGGAATTTTGCGAAAACATCGCCATCATGACCAGCGGCAGCATCGCCGTTTCCGGCAGCTTAAAAGAGATCAAGCGCGGCTATGACCGCAGCAAAATGGTGGTGACGAGCCGTGAGCCGCAGAAAATCAAAGCCTATATCAACGACAATCTGCGCGACGTGGCGAAAAACTGCCAGGTGAAAGGTGAAGAGTTGCTTGTCACTTTGCATGAGGCGGGGATGAAAAACCGTCTGCTGCAAAGCCTTTCCCAGGGGAATTTCGATATTGACGAATTCCGGGTCTATGAACCGACGCTCAACGACATTTTTGTGCAATATACGGAGGGCGGCATATGAAACAATTTTCTGCGATTCTGGGTTTCGAACTGAAAAATTACCTGAAAAACAAGGCTTTTCAGATCATTACCATCCTTCTGGTGGCGCTCATCGGCATTGTGCTTTCTTTCCCCCGGCTTTCCGAAGCCTTCGGTTCAGGAGAAGGCGGGGAGATTATCACTAATCCGAACGATAAGCCCCTCATCGCGCTGAAAGACGACACCGAGGCGGAGAAAAACGCCACCTTAGCCTTTTTCAGAAACGCCATGGCAGATAAACGCTTCGATCTGACCGACAAATCTAAGGATCAGCTGATCGCGGACGTGGACGCCGGGGTGTATGAGTGCGCCATCATCATCACCAAGCCCACCGAATACGATTATATCGTAAAGGACGTCGGCATGTATGACGACACCAGCTTCAGCGTAAGCGGGGTGCTTTTGCTCAAATATCAGCAGGACGCCATGCTGACGCACGGCATTTCCGCCGAAGAAGCCGGGGAGATATTGAACGCAAAAATAGTTCCCACCATCATCCAAACGGGCAAAAACCAGTTCGCGAACTTCTTCTACACTTATATCATGATCATCCTCTTATATATGTCAATCCTGATCTACGGGCAGATGGTGGCTTCCAGCGTAGCCTCGGAAAAAAGCTCGCGCGCCATGGAACTGCTCATCACCTCGGCCAAACCGGTCAACCTGATGTTCGGCAAAGTCTTGGGCGCGGGGATGGCGGGGCTTTTACAGCTGGCGCTGATCCTGGGCTCGGCTTTCGTTTTCTTCCACTTAAACGGCGCCTATTGGGAGGGGAACGAGATCATCCGCTCCATCTTCGGCATGCCGCTCTCCGTTTTCCTCTATATCCTGCTCTTCTTCGTGCTGGGCTATTTCATTTATTCCTTCCTCTATGGGGCGGTCGGTTCTTTGGTCAACCGCGCCGAGGAAGTGAACACCATGGTCATGCCGGTGACCTTCTTCTGCGTCATAGCGTTTATGATCGTCATGTTCTCCATGGCCTCCGGCAAGCTGGATTCCGCCCTCATGGTCATTTGCTCCTATGTGCCCTTCACCTCGCCCATGGCCATGTTCGTGAGGATCACCATGAGCACGGTGCCGGCCTGGGAGATCATCCTTTCCGTGGCTATTTTGCTCGCCTCCACCGTCGGCATCGCCTATATCGCGGCCGGCATATATAAAATGGGCGTGCTGCTATACGGCAAGCCGCCCAAGCTGGGAGAAATGATAAAAATGCTGCGCCGTTCCTCATATTGAACCCGCCTTGACAGGAAGGAAAAGCTGTCATATAATTTATGAATAAGCTAATTATTTGGGGAGGGTATTTAACATGGAACTCGTTTACGAAGGAAAAACCAAAGACGTCTGCCGGCTCGAAGACGGCAATTACTTATTGAAATTCAAGGATGACGCCACGGGCGAAGACGGCAAATTCGACCCCGGCTCAAACACGGTCGCCCTTTCCATCGAAGGCCTGGGCAAGGGCGGGCTGGCCATGTCGCAATATTTTTTCCAAAAGCTGGAGGCCTGCGGCGTCCCCACCCACTTCGTCGCCGCCGACCTTGATAAAGCCACCATGACGGTCAAACCGGCCACCCTTTTCGGCAAGGGGATTGAGGTCATCTGCCGTTTCCGCGCCGTGGGCAGCTTCCTCAAGAGATACGGCGATTATGCGCATGAAGGCCAATACCTCGACGCTTTCGTGGAAACGACCCTCAAGGACGACGGCCGCGGCGACCCGCCCATCACCAAGGACGCCCTTGATATGCTGGGCATCCTCTCTTGCGAGGAATATGAAACTCTAAAAGACCTGACGCAAAAAATCAGCTCGCTCATCAAAGACTTCCTGTTCGCCAAAGGCGCCGAGCTTTATGATATCAAGCTGGAGTTCGGCCGTGTGGATGGCGAAGTCGTCCTGATTGACGAAATCTCCGGCGGCAATATGCGCGTTTATAAAGACGGGTTGTGCCTCGGGCCGCTTGACCTGGTCAAGCTGGTTTTGTCCTAAGCCGGGCAAACGCAAAATTTTTGTTCATGCCCCCGAAGCCCCGCTTTTACCGGCGGGGTTTTTTATCGCCGAACCACCCCGTCAAAAAATATATCTTCCGCGCAGCAACCACAGAACGCTTTTATAAACATACGAGATATGGTGCCGGGTGGCGGGGTCGGGCTGCCCGCTCGCCGGCAGCCCGAAAAGCTCCTGGAAGGCCCGAACCGCCTTTTCCGTTTCGGCACGGTTTCGACCGTCTGCGGGCGCAATGCGGGGAATGCCCGGATAACTCGCGGCGATGATATTGAGCATAGCCTGCAGCCTGCGCGCCCCGCCGGGCTCCCGGCAGAACGTGCCGCAGCTTGCCAGATCAAGCTCCCTGCCGTAATAGCGCCGCAAAATCTGCAGGGCGGAAAGCCCCCTTTCCGCCAAATCCTTGGCGCCCCACTTGCTCAAACGGCCGGGCGCGCCGAACCTCGCGCCGTCGTCGCAGCGGGCGCAAAAAGGCCCTTCCTGCCCCGGAACCTTGATATATTGAAATAAGGCCTGGTCCACGGCTTGCGAGACGGAAAGGAAAACCGGCCCGCCGCGAACATAAAGCTGGTCGTAAAAGGGGCCGGCGCTGATGTCGAAGGGATAACCCGCGCTTGCATACCATTTATGATAAAGACGGTGGAGCGTGAAAGACAAAACGGCGTGGATGTGGGCCTTGACCGCTTCCGGCGGCCATGTGGCATATACCCCGGCGGAAACGGCGTTTTTGATATACTCGGCGAAGGCCATACGGTAATTACCCGCCGCGCTTTCGTCGGGCAGGCCGTCATGCACCAGCAGATATTCCGGCAGCTCAAGCGGGCCCCTCTCTTCTTCATCCGGGTCGGGGCTGTCTTTCGCCGGGGCATAGTCCCCCCACAAAGAGTGTTCGGGAATATCAACGGCGTCAACCCCGGTCTGCGCGCCGCCGCGCAAAAAGACCTTCTGCACGGCGGTTTCGCCGTCGAGAATCCACACCCCGTTGACCTGCGCGGAACGCAGCCCCTCCTTTTTCACCTTTATTACATATCTCGAATATGGGCGCACCTTACGCTGCTCTTCCAGCGAAAATTTTTTATCCGGGCATTTCAGGGCGATTTTTTCGCATGCGCCGTTCTCGTCGCTGCGCAGGGTCGTGTTGAGGCCGTGGCCGGAAACAGCGACCAATGCGCCCTGCACCGGCTGCCCGATATTCCCGGCATAGACATTAACTTGCAGAAACCCCTCTCCCATCTCGCGCCCCCTTCGTCGCAAAATCGGCGGCGCATCCCGGCGTCGCGCCTATACGTTTTTCTCATAGCAGTATATGCGGCGAAGTGGCAAAATGCCCGCCCCCCGCATAATATATGACAAACCGTAAATCATTCGGGGGCCGGACAAGACAATGGAAATAATGGAAAACCCGGAAAATATCATATTACGCAAGGGCGACACGGGCGCCGGGGTCAGCGAGCTCAAACGCATGCTGAAAGCCCTGCAATATCGCGCGGGGGAAGAAACGGATATTTTTGACGGCGTAACCATGCACGCGGTCGTCGCCTTTCAAAACGACCACGGCCTGCCCGTGAGCGGCGCAGCGAACGGCGAAACTTGGCTGGCGCTGCAAGCCGCCCTGCATAACAAAAAAAGCGCGCGCCCCGCCCCGCCAGAAAGAGCCCTGCAGGGCAAGGAAACGCGGCCTTCGCAAGAAACACCCGCTGATCCGGGTTCTGATAACAGCGTCTTAGAGGACGGATCCGCGGGGGGAAGCCCCGCCCTCCCTCCGCATATGCTCAAGGAGGGCGACAGCGGCGACCCCGTCGCCTTGCTGCAGGAAAAACTGAAGCGGCTGGGCTTTTTTCCCGGCAGTGTGACCGGGGTGTTCGGCCACGAGACCAAAGGGGCGCTGAAGGCCTTTCAAAGCAAAAACGCCCTGGCCGGCGACGGTCTGGCCGGGCCGGAGACTTTGACGGCGCTCCTTGATCTCACCGCCGCCCCGCAAGGCGCGCAAACGCTGCCCGGCGGGCTCAAGCCGGTGCTGCGGAAAGGCGACAGCGGAGAATTCGTCATGCTGCTGCAAAAGGAACTGAGCGCCGCGCTGCATTACGACGGACCGTTGAACGGCGTTTTCGACAAAAAGACCCTTGTGGCCGTGAAAACCTTTCAGGACGCCAACCGCCTCGCCCCGGACGGCGTGGTGGGCCGCGCCACCTGGTTCTCGCTGATCAGCATTTATCCACCGGAGGATTGAACGGATTCTGCCTTTTTCACGCGTTTCGCACGCCGCTTCTTGAGCAATCCCTGCGCCTCCCGCCGCTCCAGCCACATCCTATCCGCAAGATGGCGCGTCAGCTCCTCCGCCAGAAAAAAGCCGCTGTGCTCCATCCCGGCTTTTTTTAAGAGGTCGGCGTTCTTGTTCCACAAAACATGGAAGTCACGGCTAATCTCGTTTACGGCTCGCAAAACCGCTTCGCTATAAAACTCTTCTTTCAAAACCTTTCCCTCCCCGCTTGATCCGGCCACCGCTGGAACCCGCCGGAGGGGCGTTTGCCCTCCCCGGCGGCCAAACGGCGGCCCCGTCGCAAAAGAAAGCGCGCAAAGGCTGTCGCCAAATAGCGATGACCCTCACGCGCGTTTTTCCCTCTTGTGAAAAGGAAAAGAGTGTGTTATACTCAGTAATACCGCGTTGGCCGATACGAGTAATCGTGCCGGTTCGTAAGGGTGGTTGGGTCACCTTTGCGACCCCTGGGGTGTTGCTGCACTCCGGGGGCCCGCGGCTCTTTTGTTTCTGGAGCCAAAATAATTTTAGCAAAAATCGGAAACGAAGTCAAGCTGTTTTTTGAGCGGGGCGCCGTTTATCTCGCCGTTGTCGTGAGGAGCGAAAACCACCCCAAAAACCTAAAGGTTTTTGGGAACCCCGGTTAGCAGCGAGCAGCCCACGAAGCGTCAAGGCGAATCCCACCCCAAAAGACTGAAAAACGTCTTTTGGGGACCCCTTTCAGCCGGGCGTATAAATCCAGAATACAGAAGGGAAAAGTCAGAGTGTGACGCAAACGGCGAATTGCCGTTTGCCCCGATGGAATGATGCGTGAGCGGCTGAATCGCAAAGCGATAGAGGATTGCTGTCTTTTCTGGCTTCTGATTTCTGGCTTCTGACCTCTGTCCATGCGACACCGGGAGGCGACGCTGATTTTAGCGGCTGATTCGAACCTTGCTCACCTTCAGTTCCGGTATCTTGGCCGTCGGGTCAAGATGGCGGGCGGTGAGGTTGTTGACTGGGTTCTCCCCGAAATGAAAAGGCATGAAAAGCACGTCCTCGGCCATATCCTCACGGAAGCGCGCCAGCGCGCTCACCGTGCCGCGCGGGGAAGTCAGCCGCGCCTCTTCGCCTTCGATTATGCCGAAGCGGGCCGCCGTTTGCGGGTGAATCTCCACAAAGGGTGTTCCGGCCACGCTCTCGATGGCGGCGTTCCTGCCCGTCATGGTGCGGGTATGATATTGATAAAGCACCCTGCCCGTGGTCAGCAGCAGGGGATATTCCCCGTCCTGGCTGTCGGCGGCGGGTTGGTAAGGCCGGAAACTGAAAAGCCCCTTGCCGCGCGGAAAGCGCCCGTCCTTATGCAGATAGGGCGTGCCGGGATGGGCTGCGTCCGGGCAGGGCCATTGCAGCCCCTCTGTGCCCAAACGCGCGTAAGAGACCCCGCCATAGCTGGGCGTGAGCGCGGAGATTTCTTCCATGACGGCGCTTGTGTCTTGGAAATCGAAGCCGGAGAGGCCCAAGGCGCGCGCCAATTCGCAGATGATGCGCCAATCCTCCTTGGCTTCCCCCGGCGCGGGCAGGGCTTGCGGCGCCTTCTGAATCCGCCGCTCGGTATTGGTGAAAGTGCCCTCTTTTTCCGCGAAGGAGGCTGCCGGCAGCACCACATCGGCCAGCGCCGCCGTTTCACTTAAGAAAATATCCTGCGCCGCCACGAAGCAGCCGCGTGAGAAGGCTTGGCGGGCATGATTTAAGTCGGCCTCGGAGACCAGCACGTTTTCCCCCATGATATAGAGGAATTTGATTTTCCCCTGTTCCATCAGGTCTATCATTTCGGTGGAGGTCTTGCCGGGAACGGGGCTTAAAGCCGCGCCCCAGGCTTTTTCGAACTTGGCCCGCGCCTCCGGGCCGGCCACGCTCTGATAGCCGGGAAACAGGTTGGGCAAGGCCCCCATATCGCAGGCGCCCTGCACATTGTTCTGCCCGCGCAGGGGGTTGACGCCGCAGCCCTCGCGCCCGATTTGGCCGCAGAGCAACGCCAGGTTGGCGATGGAAACCACGCCGTCGGTGCCGCGGGAATGTTGCGTCACCCCCATCGAATAATAGATAGCGGCGGTGGCGGCGGTGGCATATAGCCGGGCGGTTTGGCGCAAATCGTCTTCGCTCACCCGGCAGATCTGCGCGCACTCTTTAACCGAAACCTGCTCAAAGCCTTTCTCGAATTCGGCGAAGCCCTCGGTATGCGCGGCGATGAACCCTTTATTGGCCAGCCCTTCCTCAAGAACGGCCTTGATCAAGCCGTTGAAGAGCGCGACATTGGTGCCGGGCTTGATCTGCAGGAAAATTTCCGCGTCCTCGCAAAGGCCGATTTTGCGCGGTTCGGCCACGATCAGGCGCGCCCCCTTCTTCACCGCCTGACGGAGCTTGGCCCCGATCACCGGGTGCGTTTCCGTGGTATTGCTGCCGCTGACAAGGATGACTTCGGTTTTATATACCTCGTTTATGCTGTTGGACATGGCTCCGCCGCCGAAGCTCTGTGAAAGCCCGGCCACCGTGGAGGAATGGCAAAGCCGGGCGCAATGATCCACGTTATTGCCGCCGCTGGCCACCCTTATGAATTTCTGAAAAAGATAGTTTTCCTCATTGCTGCAGCGCGCGGAGGAAAGCCCGGCTATGGCCTCCGGCCCCTCTTCCCTGGCCTTTTTGAAGGCGTTGATGATTGCCTGATATGCCTCGTCCCAGGAACAGGGGACGAGCCGCCCGTCTTTGCGGACCAACGGCGTGGTCAGCCTGTCCGGGTGATTGATGAAATCGAAAGCGAAGCGCCCCTTGACGCAAAGCAGGCCGTTATTCGATGGCCCGTTCGCCGCCGTCACCCCCACGGCCCGGTTATCCCGCACAAAAAGATTGATTTTGCAGCCCACCCCGCAATAGGGGCAGACCGTCTCCACCGCGGGCGTGCGGCCCTCGGCATAGCAGGCGTTTTTGGGGGCGAGCGCCCCGGTTGGACAAAAATCCAGGCAGTTGCCGCAGGAAACGCAGCGGCAAGCCCCCCGGCTTTCCCCGCCCGCCGGCGCGATCAGGCCGTTCTCATCTTCGCGCAGGGCCCCGGCGCATTGCAGCGCAGAGCAAAGGTTGACGCAACGCAGGCAGAGGATGCACTTATTGGGGTCGTAAAGGTAAAAGGCGTTGCTCTCATCCTTGGGCGCGAGGGCCGCGAGTTGGCCGTCAGCATCCGGCTCCGCCTCATAAATTTGCGCATATTCCTGAAGCTTGCAATGGGTGGATTTGAAGCAGGTGGTGCAGCGGGAATCGTGCTTGGCCAGCAGCTTTTCCAGCGCGCGGCGGCGCGCGGCGAAAATCTCCGCGCTATGCGTGACGATCTCCATGCCTTCTTCGGCCATGGTCTCACAGGCCTTTTGCAGTTCATCCCGCCCCTTGACACGGCAAAGGCAAAGCCCGCAGCGCGCCTCAAAATTCGCGCCTTCCATGTGGCACAAAGTGGGTATTTCGATATGCGCGAGCCGCGCCGCCCGCAAAATAGTCATCGGCTCCGTAAGCCGCAGTTCCCGCCCGTTGATGATGATTTTCATGTTCCGCCTGCTCCTTTATGCTATATTCGTTGATTTGTCAACAATCGTTTGCCCTGTTAGCCTGAAGAAAAGGCTTATTTCTTTTTTAAAACATATTGCCGAAAATATTTCATAAAATACTCATAATATTTTTCGCCCTCTTTAATATGTTTGGAAAATATATTGGCTATTTCTTTTGATTGCGTCCTTTCTACCTTTTTTGAGTATTCACTATCCTCAAACTGATTGTGCATTGAATAAAAATCCCCGCAATCCATACGGCAACCCCTATAAGCATCAGAATAATCTCCGGCGGACAACAAAAATTCGGCCCAAGAAATATGCTTTTTTACATATTTAATGTATTTGCACGCAATCTGGAAATCATGTAATTCCAAATAACTAAAGTCAACGAAGGGTTCCGAAAGCGCATAACAATTTACAGTATATAAGGCATCAGGTAAATATTTTATAAGTGTCAACTCAATTATCCAGTAAGGAGGCTTGTCCATATTCTCAATTATTTCATCACACCACAATTCATAATGTTTATAATTGATCAATGAAGCGTCGAGCATCACCCCTAATTTTGCCGCAAACTCTTTCGATAAATCATAATTCACTATAATCACCCTCTTAAATTTAAAAAATAAATCCTCCGTTTAACTACCCCTACAAACAATTCTCCTCCGGCAGTCTTTAATCCTCCAAGTCAATCTTCTCCGCGTGGGAATAAACATTGAAGCGGCCGTTCCTGGCGAAGGCCGCCAAGGGCAAGCCGCCCTCTCGCGCCGCCTCGATGGCCTTGTCCGTGGGCGCGGAACGGGAAACGAGCAAAGCGAAGCCCGCGCGCAAAACCTTGGCGATGATCTCAAAAGGCGCGCGCCCGCTGGTGAGCAGCAATTTATC
This sequence comes from Clostridiales bacterium, assembly GCA_009783495.1. GTDB lineage: Bacteria > Bacillota > Dehalobacteriia > UBA4068 > UBA4068 > WRDJ01. The sequence goes on from WRDJ01000007.1 coordinate 9,512, forward strand.
GCGCATTTCGATTCCCTGCAAAAGGCAATGGCCAATGATTTTATCCGCCGCGTTGTGCCGGCCCACATCCTCCGCAAAAAAGAGGATTTCCTCGCCGTCGCTTAAAGCGCAGCTATGCACACCGCCGGTTTTTTCAAAAACCGATGAAAGGCACAGAAACAAGGGCGGAAGCCGCAAAATTTGCCGGGCGGAAAAGCGTTTTTCCGGCAGGGGCGGGGACGCGGGAGATGCCGGGGAAAGCGCCGCCCGCACCGTTTCGCCCGCGATCTCCAAGCTTTGGATGTCGGAAGCGCCGCCGATCATCC
>WRDJ01000008.1 GCA_009783495.1 Clostridiales bacterium
ACAAATTAATGAGTGACCTGACAGAAAAAGTACTCGATGCAAGCACAAACCCAGGATTAAAATATATATCCATTTCCCGGCGTTCCTTCTTGAAGGGCGCGTTGGCCGTGGGCGGCGCGCTGGCCCTGGCCGGCTGCCAGGAGAAACCGGTTGATGCCGATGCCGATGCCGATGCCGATGCCGATGCCGATAGCGATAGCGATAGCGATAGCGATAGCGATAGCGATAGCGATGGTGATGGTGATATACAAGAGCCGTGGCCGCCGCCTTTTGATCCTGACGCTAAACCGAAAATCCCCGATATCACCGAAATTCCTGATGCCGCAAATACCGCGCCGGTGGTTTATACCTTTGTCGCGGGGCAAGTGCCGGCGAAGGACAATTTCACCGCCGCCCGCCACATATTGCCGAAATATGAAAACTGCTCCGGCTGCAGAAGATGCATGATCGCCTGCTCGATGTATCATGGCGACACGATAGACACCGACAAGGCGAGATGCCGGGTTCATAGCTTCACCAAACAAAACGGCCGCGTTGACATCCCCAGCTTCTGCAACCAGTGCGGCTCGCGCTCAAGCGCCACGGTTGACACCGCGCCTTGCATCGCAGCCTGCCCGGTGGGCACCAACCGCATTGATAAGCCCATTGTGAGGAACGTCAACAGTGACAACTGGGCCAACACCGTGGTGAACATTTACAGCGCCACCGGCGCCACCACAGTCAGAAACGCCATCGGCGCCATGAAAACGCTCGCCAACCGCTGCCGCGGCGTTGACTGCACGCTCTGCGTCACGGCCTGCGAGACAAAAGGCAGCGGCTGCATAAGGAAAGACAGGAACGGCTTGGTCACCGGCATATGCGACCTTTGCGACGGCTTTGTCCTGTGCTATCTGAACTGCCCGTCCGACGCCCTGATGATCAGGAACAACAACACCAACTATCAGAACCTCTATACATACACCCCGCGGGTGCTGGCGGAAAGGGTTGCCTTCACGCTTTATGATATCGCGATTGACGAAACCATAGACGTGATTGACAGACCGCCCTTCCCGTATTGAGGTATCTCCACCAGTCAATAACCATGATTTTTACGAAACAGGAGGTGTAATTTTCTATGCCAATAGGAGACAAAGGCTATTGGGGAAAAATGCTTGAGATCAACCTCAATACAAGTACCTTCACGAAGGACTCAAACCGTCACATGCACTATACCGACCAATATATCAACGGACGCGGCCTTGCCATGAAGCTTCTCTGGGAAGCCCTTAAGGACCTTCCGGGCGCAGATCCGCTGGGCCGGAATAACCCCATCATCATCACCCCGGGGGTCGTCGGCGGCTTGCCCTTCACCGGGTTCAACCGTTATGAGATCGTCAGCAAAAGCGCTCTCACCCAGGCCAAAAACCCGCGTTTCGGGGAAAGCTCCTCTACGGTTGCCTGCGCAGACGCCGGCGGGTTCTTCGGCGCCGCGTTGAAAATGGCGGGATATGACCTGCTTTTCCTCAACGAACAATGCAGCGCCTGGAAATATCTCTACATCAACGAAGACCAAGTGAGCCTGGAAGACGCCACGCAATATGTCAACATGACTTCCGGCGAGTTTGAGCAAGCCATGAAAAAGAAATATGACGGCGCTCACGCCGTCCTCAGCATCGGCCCGGCCGCGGTGAAAGGCGTGCGCTTCGCCGCCCTCATGAGCGAAGTCTGCCGCGTCAACGGCAGCGCCGGCATGGGCGCCGTGATGGCCAGCAAGAGGCTGAAGGGCATCGTCGTTTTCGGAAGCAAGATCCCGCCCTTCGCCGGCACATACGCCCAGCTCAGAACCCTGAAAGAAACAACGGATCAGGCGGCTTGGAAAAATGAAAACACCCAGTGGCGCACAATATACGGGACGGCCAGCTTGTTCAACCAGAATAACGCCGATTGCCGCAAGCCTGCCACGAACTTCAGCGAGGGCTGGTTCCCGAACCCCAACAAAGTCTTCACCGCCGTCATGTACGCTTATTGGAGAAAGCACAATGCCTGCTATGCCTGCCTGACAAGATGCGGGAAATCCGGCAGGGTGCAGACCGGCAAATACCATAACCTGGTCAGCCAGGGGCCGGAATATGAACATTCCATGTGTCATTCCAACTGGGGGATTCAAGAGCTTGAAGACCTCGGCGCGATCATGACCAAACTGCGCGAACTGGGTCTCGACGTCGTCGCCACGGGCGGCGTGGTCGGGTTCGCTCTGGAAGCCTTCGGAAAAGGCGACCTCACCCAAGCCGACCTTGGCCAACAGCTGCGTTGGGGCAACACCGACGAGATCCTCGACTTCCTTGACAAGCTGGTCAACAACACCGGTCAGATTTATCAATGGCTGCGCCGCGGCGCTACCTATGCCGCGAATAAGATCGGCAAAAATTCCGTCAAATATGCCATGGACAGCAAAAACCAGAGCTATGACGCATGGGCCATCGTCCCGACGGATTTGGCCGGTCAGGCCGCGATCGCCGCTGCCAATGCCGGCCCCAGCTATGCTGACGGTTTCGGCGTGAACGCGATAGTTTCCGCGGGCCGCCGCAGCGCCGGCGTCTATTGCGATTATGGCATCAGCGGGCTGGTAACCGTTTCCGGTAACTATCCGCTTAACATCATCAACTTCGTCCTGGGCAAAGAATTCAACGTGGCAGATTTTGACCGTTTCGGCGAGCGCGTCGTCAACCTGGAAAGGGTCTTCAACCTGCGCGAAGGCTTCACCAAAGCCGACGACACCCTGGCAGACAAATCCTTTGACCAAGAACAAGCGTATTCGGTCGGCACATACAAAGGCTGGTTCCGCGGCAAGCTGGAATTCGAAGCCATGATGGTTCAGGAATACCGCAAAATGAGCTGGAACGATAACGGCGTTCCCACCGGGAACAAACTGATCGAACTCGGCCTGAGCGACCTGATCAGCCAGATCCCCTGATCAATGCAGCGGCTGAACAGGAACAGTCATGAGGATCAACAACAGAAGCGGTTATCCGCAAGCTTACCTAATAGTTTTAGAAAGGGGGAAATTTACTAATGAGTGAATTAACAGAAAAGGTTCTTGACCAAAGCACAAATTACGGCTTGAAATACGTGTCTATTTCCCGTCGTACCTTCCTGAAAGGAGCTTTGGCCGTGGGCGGCGCGCTGGCGTTGGCCGGCACAACCGCCAAAATCAAGGCCAGCGCGGCAGGCGAACTTCCGCCGCCGGTGGCCGAAACACTTCCTTCTCCTCCCGGCGTGAGTTCAGTCGTTCCTGTCGCGATGGTTACCCCGTCCCGCATCCCGATCGACAAGCCCAGTTTCATCCTGCCGAAATATGAAAAGTGCATCGGCTGCAAAAAGTGCCAGATCGCCTGCGCGATCGCGCACACCGAAGAAGTTAGAGACGCCGCAAACAGAGTAATTGTAGAGAAAGCCAGCCCGGATATGGATCGCGCCAATATGCAGATCCACAGCGCCACCATCGTCGGCGGCCGCGTTGACCTTCCCATTCTTTGCATGAAGTGCGGCACCTTCTTACCGGGGGTCATGGGCTATGAACCAACCGCGTCCTATGCGGGATTGCTTCCGCTGAACGCGACTGACACAGCCTTCTGCTTCCAGAATTGCCCCGAAAACGCCATTGCCAGAAACTCTAAAACCGGCGCCATGCAGATTGACAGGGTTGCCTGCACCGTCTGCGGCAGTTGCGTAACTGCCTGCAAAGAACTCAGCGTCGGTTGCTTGCGCATGAGCAGAGACAAAAAAGCCAACGGCGAATCTATGTGGATTGTCGGTATGTGCGACCTCTGCAACGGCAACCCGCAGTGCGTGGCCATGTGCCCGGAAGGCGTTCTGGAAGTCTGGCTGAAAGATCCTTTCTCCGGCAACCGCAATGAAAGTTACAACAACTTCAACGACAGTCCCCTGGTTCTGGCCAGAAGGATCGCGGCAGCCATGTACAAAGTAGAATAATTGACTTAACGAATTAGGAGGTGTTTTAACTATGCCAACAGGAGATCCCGGTTATTGGAGCAAGATGCTTAAGGTCAATATGACCACTGGAACATGGGAAGCCACTGACGAACACATGCAATATAATACCAGCTTTCTGCATGGCCGCCAGATGGCGATGAGGCTCCTTTGGGAAGCGCTCAAGGACAAACCGGGCGCCGATCCTCTCGGCCCGGATAACGTTCTTATCATCGCCCCGGGGCTGAGTTCCGGGCATGCCGTCCCCGGCGTGTCCCGCTATACGGCTGTTTGCAAAAATGGTCTCACCATGAACAAATTCACGTTGGAGAACCCCAAGAGAGCTTTGGATGAGCACAAATGGGGCGCCACAATCGGGCACGCCGAAGGCGGCGGGCAATTCGCTCCCATGCTGAAAATGGCCGGCTGGGATATGCTTTATGTCTACGGCAAAAGCTCAACAGTCAAGGTTTTGAAAATCAATAACGACAAAGTCGAGTTGATAACCCCGCCGAACATGTACTATTGCGAATATTTGGGTTATCACGGCAAGAAGGAATTTAAAAACGTTCCCTTCGAACAACTGACCATCCCCAATTTTGAGGAATGGTGGATGACCGACTCGCGCTTCGACCTGAGATACAGGTCCATTGCCTGCGGCCCGGCCGCTTTCAAGGGCGGGCGCGCGACCGCCATCATCAGCGAACTCGGCCGCGCGGCCGGCCGCTGCGGCTGCGGCGTTGTCATGGCCTCGAAAGGCCTCAAAGGCGTTGTTTGCTTCGGGGATCAGGTTTGCCCCTCGAACAACAAAGCAGACCTTTACAAATGGTTTGAAAGCACCCACAACACCGCGGTTACCTCCGCGAGCGCCGACGTTTCAGGCAACCGTCTCTATGGCACAGCCTCCATGTTGGGCACCGCGACCGGTTCCAGGACCGGCCACAACAACAGCGACCAGTGGGATCCGTTCCCCGCTGGCACCTTTCCGGCGGTCGTCACCCGTTTCTGGGTGCGTCACTCCACTTGCTATAACTGCTATGTGCGCTGCATGAAGATCGGCGTCTGCCAGAGGGGCCCGTGGAAAGGCTGGATCGCTGAAGGTCCGGAATATGAATCGGGCATGAGCCAATCCAACTGGTGGATGAGGGACATTGACGACTATGCTCCGCTCATGACGATGATGGAAGACTATGGTTGGGACATCATCGGCATCGGCGGCATCATCGGCTTCGTTCTGGAAGCATGGGAAAGGGGCTTCATCACCAACGAAATGCTGGGCCTCGACCGCGACGGCAAACAGCTGGAAGCAAAATGGGGCGATCCCCTCGACATCTCCGAGCTCATATGGAACATATCGTATAAAGACGGCGACCTCTGGGATTGGCTGCGCGGCGGCTCCACCTATGCCGGTTATCGCATCCACCAGGCCTATGGGACGCAGATTGACAACTATCCGTTCCCGTCCACGCTGACACCGCCGGTGACGCGCGGCAAAGCGACCAAAGCCTATTATTATGCCATGGACGGTAAAAACCACAGCTATGCCGCCTGGTTCTATCAAGGCTCCTATTGGACGCAATATATCGCCTGTCTGCGCGGGGCCTGCCACGTTGAAGGCCACGGAGCAGGCGCGGTCGGCAGCGCGGCCATCCGCGACATGAACGTGAGCTGTTCCTTCGGCGACAGCGGCTGGGGCGGCACCTACACGAAGAACAACTTCATCAGATTCCTGTTGGGCAGAGAATATACCGACGCTCAGCTGGGTTCCAACAACTCCATCGCCGCCTCTTTCGGCTGCCGCACAGTCACCCTTGAGAAGGTCTTCAACCTCAACGAAGGCTTCACCAGGGAAGACGACTGGCACAACATCAAAGCCTATACCGTGCCGACCTATTGCGGCGTCGCTGGCGGCAGCAATAACGCGACAGGCAACCCCGGCTATTATGTCCAGAACACAGGCGCCGAAGAAGACGTCGGCACCGCCGGCACCGGCTCCGGTCTTGAGAGCAGCATCAGCACCAGTTATGGCGGTGCCGGCTGGAACCGCCTCACCGGCATCCCCTCGAACTCCATCCTGACGACCCAGTCTCTGGATTCCGGGCAGACCAACCTGCGGCCCTATGTCGAAGAGATCCGGAGAAAGTACACGATGCAAATGGCGAGAGAGATCTGCTACAACAGGGAAATTTGGGATTTCAGACCATATCCCTCCCAATACCCGGCCAGATAGTTTTTCGCTTGATAGGGATGGGCGCAAGCCCATCCCTATCAACAAAATGGCAACTTTCAAGGACAAGGGGTGAGAAGGCTTGGATAAGTTCAAGAAGGGGGCCTCGGCTTTGGGCGCCGGTTTCATGCGCGGTATGCGCGCCACGAGGCACTTTTTTAAGTTCAAGTTTAGGGTTTCGGCCCTGACTTTTGGCGTGATCGGCGCTTTCGTGGCCGTCGTCGCGCAGGTGTTCTTTCGTTTTACCCCGCCGGATGCTTATGGCATCTGCATCGTTTGCCACGCGCGGGATCTGGTTAATGTGGTCATGAGCAACAAGTTCACCTGGTATGCCGCGCCCGCTTCCGACATGGCGGTGTTCAAGGGCTTGGTGTTCACCATTCCTGGCGTCCTTATAGGCGCGGCTCTCGCCGCCATCCTCAGCGGAGAGTGGAAGCTGCGCTTTGCGGAAAACCCCCTTGTCTCTCTTTGCTTGGGCTTTGTGGTGATGTGCTGCGGCCTGACCATTTCCGGCTGCCCCATGAGGATCTTGCTGCGCGCGGCTTATCTTGATGAAGGCGCGTTGCTCGCCATTCCCTTCCTGGTGGCAGGCATCTTTTTGGCTACCATGTTCTTAAAACGTAGGGCAAGGGGGTCGAAGCTGCGATGATGACAATAGGCACGGTCACTTGGGTCAGCTTGGCGATCGGCCTCGTTTTCGGCTTTCTGGCCCAACGCTCAAGAATGTGCTTCATCGGCGGTTGGCGCGACTTTTTCCTCATCCGGGATACATACTTATTAAAAGGCTTCATCGCCTTCTTTGTCGCCGCCGCCATCTTTTTTGCCGGGTTCTATTTTGCGAACTATAGGGTTGCGATGTCGAACTATCCCTGGATCTCCCGGGACAGGCCCGACGTCGCGCTGATGGATTTGATAGATATGGGGACGTGGGACAATCCGTTCATACCGGAGCAATACCGTGAATGGGGGATGTGCGAAAACATGGGGCCGCAGATCATCCTCAAGCCCGGTGAAGACCTGCTGATCCGCGGCATCACGGTTTTCGGCTATACGATTCCCTATGAGTGGGTTTTGTTTCTGGGCGCCACGCTGTTCCTCGGGCTCTTTTCCACCTTGGCCAACGGCTGTCCCATCCGACAGCATACCATGGCCGCCTCGGGGAACGCTAGTGCCATGCTCTATCTGATCGGGTTCTATTTAGCGATCATGCTTTATGATAAGTGGGTCGCGCCGTTCCTAAACGATCTAACCAACGTTTTTCATGTGGTGGGCATCTGACGCCCATGCCGAGACCAAATTAAAAAAGAGGGCGCCCGGTTATGCCGGGCGCCTTCTTTTGTGCATAATAATTGTCATTCAACGCTTACTCCGGCACATAGCCCAAAGCGAGCGCCCGCTCATAATACTTTATGCCGAGAGCTTCGTCGCCCCGGCCCAAATATGCCTGGCTCAACAGATAATGTGCGGAGGCGTCCCCGGCGTTGATGGAGATGGCCTTTTCAAAATCGGCAATGGCTTTATCGAAGTCCTCCTTGGCGAGCCAAGCCAACCCGCGGCTGGTATAACCCGTTTCCGAGTCCGGCAGCAACTCGATGAGGATGGAGAAATGCCTGGCGGAGGAGTCGAAATCGCCCATGTCATAACAAACGCAGCCCATTTTATAGTAAATGTCGGGCATATCCCTATCCAAAAGATTGGCCGAATCATATGCCCTGAGGGCGCGTTTCAAAACACCCAATTCATAATAGCAGTTCCCAAGCAGATAATGCGTTTGGGCGATGGTGGGGTTGCAGGCTTTCGAATCAAGAAAATCCACGATGGCGTGCTCGTACCTTTTTTCCTGCATATTGATGACGCCGCGCTTGAGAAAAGTGATGGCGTTGCTTGTGTTGCGGTTGATGGCCGTGGTGAAATGCTTATAAGCGCGCTGCATATCGCCTTTTTCAAAACAGATAAGGCCCATGTCGCAGTTGGCGTTAACATGAAAAGGGTCTATTTTGAGAGCGGCGCGCAGGTCTGCCAGGGCCTCGTTGTCTTTATTGCCGATGAGGGCATAACACTTCATGCGTTCGTAATAGGTCTCCGCGTCTTGAAAGCCCAGTTCGATGGCTTGAGTGAAGTTTTTAAGGGCGTTGGCGATATCGCCGAACTCCAAATATTGCCTGCCTCTTAAGAAGTAGGGATGGGGGAATTCCGGCTCCAGTTCTATAACCCGGCTATACATGGCTATAAGTTCATCCGGGTTCCATTTCCTTTTTTTGCGCTCCTTTTCCATAGCCTCTCTATAGATGTCTGCCGCTTCTTTGTTGTGATCAATGTTGTCGATCATGACTATGCTCCTTTCATGCTTTTGCCGCGCTATTTGAATCTGCCAAAGCTTATTAAAACACAATCCGCCTTTTTTGTAAAGGGCGGATAAGCCGATTCTCATTTTTCAAGAAAGAAATTCCTTATCTCTATGATGACGATTTTTACCAGGCCCGCCACCGGAACGGCCACGAACATCCCCAAAGGCCCAAAGAGCTGGTTAAGCGCCAGCAGCGAAACGATCACAGCCACGGGATGTATGCGCGCCGAACCGGAATGGACTTTCGGCACCGCGATATACACTTCGATTTGGTTGATCAGAAGGATGAGACAGCCCACCAAAACGGCTTTGCCGAAGCCCAAGGTCACAAGCGTCACCAGGACGGCGATGGCGCCCGCAATGATGGAGCCGAAAAAGGGAATAAAATCCAGCACAAAGGCCAGAAAAGCCAGGAAGAAAGCAAAATCCACCCCGATGATCAACAGCATCAAATAAATTGACAGGGCGAAAAAGAAGGAAATCTTGGCATGGTTTTTCAGCCAGCGCCAAGTGATATCGTTGAAAGACTGGGCGAAATAAGTGAGCTTTTCCCGGGCTTTTTCCGGCAGGAAGTCTCTGATGGCCTTGATGATTTTTTTGCCGTCAACCAGGAAATAAATGGTCAGGATGATGATGAATATAACATCCACCAGCCCCTTGGCCAAAGCGGAAAGGCTGTTGAGCAGGTCATAAAGAAAGCCGTCAAAGAAACGGTCGAGCAAATCTTCCACGCCGTTGAGCATGTTAATGAGAGGATCCTCAAGCATGGTGGGAAGGTTCAGGCTTTTCAGCCACTCAACCCCCCGCTCGATCAACTCCGGCAGTTGATCCGTATATTCGGGGATCGCTTCTTTCAACATGTTGAGCTGCGCTAAAAGCATGGGTACGAGAGAATTGACGAGCAGCCCGATGA
>WRDJ01000009.1 GCA_009783495.1 Clostridiales bacterium
CCACGGTTATCGGAACGACGGGGAAAAAACCGTTGAAATGGAGATCACGCTCGCCGGCGGCTTGCTCACCGTGCGCGTCAGTGATTGCGGCGTGGGCATAGAAAACATCAAGCTGGCCATGAAGCCCAATTATTCACAAATCGAAGAGCGCATGGGCCTGGGCTTTTGCTTTATGCAATCGTTTATGGACGCGGTCTCGGTGCAATCGGAGATTGGGAAAGGCACGACCGTGACCATGCTCAAAAACCTGGGCGGCCTGCTCGGTGAGGATGAGGTTGATTATGCGGTTGGTGAGGAAGAAGAGGAAGAAACTGAATAACGGGCGGGGGAATTAAAAGCGACGGGCAGCATACGAAGCGTCAAGGCGAAGGAGTGAACGCACCGGGTTGGTGCGCGAGAGACTGAGCCGCAGAGGCAGCACCGTAATGCGAAGTTGCTTTTGCGACAAAGTGAGAGGAAAGTCAGGTAGTATTATGAGGGAAAGCCAGATCAAGCTGCCCCGCTATTCCATCCTCAGCGATGAAGAAACCAAAAGTCTCATTTCCCTGGCGCAAAAAGGCGACGCGGCTGCCAGGGAAAAGCTGGTCAACGGCAATCTGCGCCTCGTTTACAGCGTGGCGCAAAGGTTCGTCAACCGCGGCCGGGAAATGGAGGATCTCTTCCAGGTGGGCGCTATCGGCCTGCTCAAGGCCATAGAAAACTTCAACGCCGGCTTTGGGGTCTGCTTCTCTACCTATGCCGTGCCGATGATAATGGGAGAGATCAGGCGTTATATCAGGGACGACGACCTCATCAGCATCAGCCGCTCACTCAAGGAAAACGCGGCGTTGGTGAAAACGCGGCGGGAGCAGCTGCAAAAAGAGCAGGGACGCGAGCCCACGGTCAGGCAACTGGCGGAAAGCCTTGGCCTGCCGCTGGAAAGCGTGGTGGCGGCCCTCGAATCCTCACAGACTCCGGCTTCCATTCATGACGTCGTATACCAGGATGACGGCGAGCCTATCTATCTTTTGGATCACTTATGCGCCGGGGATGAATATGACGCGGGCAAAGTGACGGACAGCCTTTTTCTTGACGATTTGCTGCGCAAGATCCCCACGCGTTTGCGGCAGGTGGTGGAGCTGCGTTATCTGGACGATAAGACCCAGGCTGAGGTGGCCGCCGTCATGGGCGTCTCGCAGGTGCAGGTCTCGCGCTTGGAAAAACGCGCCTTTGTTTGCCTGCGCCGGCTTTCCTCGGAAGAAGCCTGATGATTGCCGTGAGGCCGCCTGTAAAAGACTGCTATTCTTTTAAGTATTTTCTCACTCCGCTCCACAAAAACCCTTTGGCAAGCCCGTCAACATCCACCGGTTCGCTCATCGTGAGTTTTTCTTCAAAACGGCTCAGGTCATATCCCTCCGTGAGAAGCATGAATTTACCGAGACGCGGCTTGAGCGCCCGCCTGGGGCAGCCGTAAAGGCAACCGAGACACATATTGCAGCGTTTGCCGAATTGGGGCTTGCCCTCAACAAAGGAAATATTTCCCGCCGGGCAATGTGCGCCGCAGCGCCCGCAGCCCGCACATTCTTCGGAGACTTTCATGCGCCTCCCAAACAATCTCGCGCATGGCTTTTCCAGTTCGCCCAGTTTGGAAAACAAGCGGTCAATCAGCAGCGGGCGGCTTCTATGCTCTTCGCCCAACAAAATATCCCGCGCCATACGCCGCGCTTTGGCGGGCAAGACCTTCAGCAGTTTCACGGCCAGCGGCTCTTTGGTGCCCACGAGGCAGTTGCTCGGCATGACGAGCGACCCCTCAAAGGTGACGCGATAGCCTTTTTTCTCCAGCCTTTTGATGCTGCTGACCCGGCCCGCGCTGTTCGGGCTCACCTCCCCGCCCCCGGAAACGGAGATCACCGCGGCGGGGATATTTTCAACGGCGGGCAAACTTTTGATCCATTGATAGACGGCAGCAGGCGCATTGCAGGCGTGCAGCGGGAAAAGCAGAAGCAGCAAATCATGGGGAAAACCGCCGCTTCCCTGAGAAACGGCATATATGTGGCCCGCGCACCCTGCTTCTTGCATCGCTTCATATAAAAATTTTGCCGCCATAGCCGTGCCGCCCGTCCCGGAATAATATGCGATTGCAAAACGGAGCGCTTCTTTTAACATAAAGCAATACCTCGCACATATGAAAAATTCCCCCTCTTTTAGGAGGGGGATTGCTTTCTTAGCGGCGCAGGCCGAGTTCGGTGATGATCTTTCTGTAACGGTCAATATCGCCGTTTTTCAGATAATTCAAAAGACCGCGGCGCTGCCCAACCATCTGCAAAAGGCCGCGGCGCGAATGAAAATCCTTTTTATGGGTTTTCAAATGCTCGGTGAGATGCTGGATCCTTTCCGTGAGGATGGCGATCTGCACCTCCGGGGAGCCGGTATCGTTCTCGTGAATTTTATACTTGGCGATGATCCCTTGCTTTTTTGCTGCGTCCATAATGACACCTCCTTCTTAATTTTATAATCGCCCTGATCCAAGAAAAGCGCCGGAGAACTCGCCGATCCTAGAAAAGGGTTCTTTTATGCCGTCATTATATCTCACTTTTCCCTTCCTGGCAAGTGCGATTTTTGCACATTCGCCGATAAAATTTTTTTGGCGGCGCAAATATCCTCGGCGACTTGCTTTTTCAGCTCATCCGGTCCGGAAAAGCGCCGTTCTTCGCGCAGAAACGCAGCGAAATAAACCGTAATCTCTGTTACGGTCAGCCGGGAATCCGGCGGCAAGCCGAAAAGGTGAGTTTCCAGAAGCGGGCCTTTTTTCGGCGCCTCAAAGGTCGGACGCAGGCCCAGGTTAGCCACGCCCTCGTATATCGCGCCGTTCACTTCCGCCCGCACCGCGTAAACGCCGTTGGGCGGCAGCTGCCGTTGCGCGGGGGGCCGCAGGTTAGCGGTGGGAAAGCCCAGTTGACGGCCCATTTGCCGCCCGCTTTCCACCATGCCGCGCAAATGATACCAATAACCCAGCAATTCGCTTACGGTCTCTATGCGTCCCTGCTCGAGAAAGCCGCGTATCAGGCTGGAGGAAATGACGCCGTGCCGCGAGGCGCAAGCGGGAATGACGGTCGTCCCGATGCCTTCCTGCGCGCAAAGCTCCTGCAGCAAGGCCGTGTCTCCTTGCCCGAAGCGCCCGAAAGTGAAATTGAACCCGACAAAAACATGGCCAAGCCGCAATTCCTGTTTGAGAATGTTTCTCACAAAATCCTGCGGCGTCATTTGCGCCAGCTTTTCGTCAAAGGGCAGATATAAGATGCTTTCGATGCCGAAACACCCTCGGATCAGCCTTTCCTTGTCCTCTTCGCCGGAAATCAGCAAGGGCGGGCTGCCGCTTAAAAGAGCCAGGGGATGCGGCTTGAAGCTCAGCACCGCCGCCTCGCCCCCTCGTTCGCGCGCGTGGCGGCAAAGCTCGCGCAAAAGCCGCTGATGCGCCAGATGCAAGCCATCGAAGTTGCCGATGGCCGCCGCCTTATATGGTTTTTTCTCGTCCAAGCTCATTGTTTACCCCCGTCTCATTCCGCCGCCAGCACTTTGTCCATGAACAACAGCGAATCCTTTATTCTCCCCACTCCCAGCAAAAGGCCGCTTTCGTCCCGCACGGCCAGCGGCTCTGCGTCCTCACGCGCGGGCAAAACCACGGGCACCCCACAAAGCAGCTTCTTTTTCTGCGCGCCATCCACCGTTAGCGAGGGCAGGCCGGCCACGCCCAAGTTCATAGGCAGGAGAAAAGCCCGGTCCTGCCGCAATGTCATCTCTTTCACCTGCGCCACGGTATATGCCTCTTCGAGTGAAAACGGGCCGACCGCCAGGCGGCATAGGGCGGAGAGGTGTGCGCAGCTGCCCAGCATACGCCCCAGGTCATGGGCCAGTGAGCGGATATAAGTGCCCTTGGAGCAGGCAATATCAACGGTGAGGCGCGGGTTTTCGCCCTCCGCGAAGGCGGCCGTCTCTATGCCGTAAACGGTGACGCGGCGGGCGGGGCGCTCGACTTCCATGCCCTTGCGGGCCAGTTCATAAAGACGCTCGCCCCGGAATTTCAGAGCGGAGACCATGGGCGGCACCTGCTCAATTTCGCCAATGAAAGAAGCAAAAGCCGCTTCTATATGCTCTTTTTTCAGGTGAGAGGCCGCTTGCTTTCCGGTCACTTTGCCTTCGGCGTCATAGGAATCCGTCTTTATGCCGAAGGTGATTTCCCCGCGGTATCTCTTATCCCATCTTGCGGCATATTCCGCCAGCCTGGTGGCCTTGCCGAGGCAAACGGGCAGAACCCCTCTGGCCGCCGGATCCAGGGTGCCGGTATGTCCTATTTTCTTCTGCCGGAGGATGCCGCGCAGGGCCGCCACCACGTCGTGAGAGGTCCAGCCGGGCTCTTTGTTTATGTTAATAAAACCATCCATTATTTCCCGATCCATTATTTCCCGCTCACTTATTAATCCACGTTTATCATTCTTACAGTATAGTACCAGCCGATTGCCAACGTTTCCCAATGAGACTCCAGCTTTTTCTCCGCGTAATGAATTGTGGTCACGGTGCCGGAACTCTTGTCCTCCATTACCGTATAGTTAAAATTGATACGGCAAACGCCATTTTCCCATATCACCTGGATAGTGGCGGCCTTTCCGGAAAAACGTGTCGTTTTGAAAAAATCGTGCAGAGCGAAGTATAGTTGTCCCATCTCAAGTGTTTTTTCAGCATTCCCGTCGAGGATCATGACTTGGTTTTTTTCAAAATAAAACAAAAATAATGTGAGGTCGGTTTCATAGCGCAAAATCTCTTCTTTCACGGAATTCAGGTTCTGCTTATTATCTATGAATCATTTTTTTACATCTTCATCTCTCTGCCTTCCCCAGCAGCCGGCCAGGGCCAAAGCAAGAGCCAGGGTCAGGAGGATCAGAATGGTGATCAGAACTTTTTTCCGCATGGCTGTCACTCCCTTTTCTTGTTTGCAGATATATACGAAAAGCGTTTTCAATTTGTTCCAAACAATTCCTTTTAGGTTGTTTTTATATTCGCGGACGGCCTCACTTGGCAGCCGCTTTTTCCAGCATTTCCCGCGTCAAAGCCAGCGCCCGCTCTTTCACGGAGGCCAGATCGCCTTCCACCACGGCCCCGGCGGCCAGCTCATGCCCGCCGCCGCCCAAAGCCCGGGCTATCCCGTTTATTGCGTAGCCTTTGCGGCAGCGCAGGCTAAGCTTGACGCTCCCTTCGCGTTCCTCAAAAAGCAGGGCCGCCTTCACCCCTTCCACGCTCAAGCCCATGCTGATGATATTGGAGCAATCGTCGGGCCGCGCGCCGTGTTTGACGATGGACGCGCGGTCAATGGTCATGGCGGCGAGCCGGCCGCCGCAAAATATTTCCAGGCCGGAAAGGGCAACCCCCAGCATATAAGTCCCAGCCAGGCTGCGCCGCTCGAAAAGATTGGCGTTGGCCTTTTGCCCGTCTATGCCCAGAGCCAAAAGCCGCGAGGCCGCCAGCATGGTCCTCCAGGTGGTGTTGGCGAAACGGAAGCCCCCTGTGTCAAAAGCCAGCGCGGTATAAAGGCAAAGGGCCGCGTCCTCTCCCGGCGTCATACCGGCTTCTTCAAGAAGGCGGCAAAGCAGCTCGGCGGTGGCAGCCGCGCCGCTGTCGCTATAACTGAGTTTGGCGGCGGGGGCCGTTCCCGGATGATGGTCAATGACGATCAACTCAGCCTGCTCCAGCAGAGGAGCAAGCCACTCCTTGCCTGCCCGCGCCGTTTCCGCGCAATCCAGCATTACAACCAGCCCGGGCCGCCCGTTTATTTTGTCCGGAGTGACGATTTTTTCCGCGGCGGGCAAAAAATCCGTATAATAGGGCGGCGGATCTGCCAGAACCATTTGCCAGCCCTTACTTTCCCCGTCAAAAGCCAGGTAAAGCCCCAACATAGAACCAACGCAATCCCCGTCGGGGGTTAGATGCCCCGTCAAAAGCACGTTTCTGCTCTCTTTCAGGGCGGAGATTATTTTTTGCAGCATCAGGCATCACTCCTGTTCTGAATAGTCGTCCCCTGTCCTCTCGCCTCCGTCTTCTGTTTTGCCCCGCCTCAACTCACTCCGGATAGGGGAAGAAAAATTTCTCTTTTTATGCGGTTGCCGCTTTCGGCAGCAACCGCATAAAAAGAGAAATTTGGAACGAAGGGGGCGCTTTGAAAAACCTTTCAGCATTCCTAGCCGCTTTCGTTTTCGCTGCCGTCTTTGGGCGCATTGGCCTCGTCCTGTTCGATCTGTTTGCTGATCAGCCCGGCCATCTTCACCCCGTAAGCGATGGAGTTGTCCAAAGAAAAGATGAGCTCCGGCACCACGCGCGCCTGCATCATCCGGCCCAGCTGCAGACGGATATAGCCCTTGGCTTTTTCCAGAGCCGCCAAAACATCCTCGTCGGGGACTTGTCCCATATTGCTGAAATATACCCTGGCCGAACTGAAATCTCTGGCGGCGTCCACCCGCAGCACCGAAACCAAAGCCAGGCGCGGGTCGCTTATTTCCTTGGTGATAATATCGGCGATCACCCTTTGAATTTCCACCGACAAACGGCCGGCACGGTGTTTACCCATTTGTATCACTCCTTCTCTTCTCATCGGCAGTAAGCGCGGGAATTGTCTCCTCGTTTCGCAGCCAGCGCCTCCTTGCCTCTCGCTTCTGTTTGGCCCCGCCCCCTCCCTTGGGGAAGGGGAGAATGTTTTTTAATACGGGGTTGCCGCCTTCGGCGGCAACCCCGTATTTATGGCGGAACGGGAGCGAAAGGCAGGCGCCTTGTACTGCCCATCGCTAACGTATTAGGTCATTGCGAGACGCGGAGCGGCGAAGCAATCCATTCTTCCGGGCTTTCTAAAGCTCCCTCTTCACTTCTTCCATGATAAAGGCTTCAATAATATCATTTTCCTTGATGTCGTTGAAGTTTTCCAGGCCGATGCCGCATTCGAAGCCGCTGGCCACTTCCTTGACGTCCTCTTTGAAGCGGCGCAGGCTTTCTATCTTGCCCTCCATGATCACCACCAGGTCCCTCAGCACGCGCGCGTTGCAGGAACGAAGGATTTTCCCGTCCGTGACATAGGAACCGGCGATCATGCCCGCCTTGGGCACTTTGAAGAGGGTGCGCACCTGCGCATGGCCAATGATCTGCTCTTTATACTGCGGGGCCAGCAGGCCGGTCATGGCCTTCTTGATGTCGTTGGTGGCGTCATAAATCACCCGGTAAAGGCGCACGTCCACGTTTTCCTGCTCGGCGGATTTCTTAGCGTTGTTGTCCGGACGGATATTGAAGCCGATGATGATGGCGTTGGAGGCCGAAGCCAGCATGATGTCGGATTCGCTGATGCCGCCCACGCCGGCGTGCAGGATCTTCACCTTGACCTCGTCGGTGTTCAGCTTGAGAATGGCCTGGCTCAAGGCCTCCACCGAGCCTTGCACGTCGGCCTTGAGGATGATATTGAGTTCCTTGATCTCCCCTTGTGAAATCTGCTTGAAAAGGTCTTCCAAGCTGACCTTGGAAGATTTGCGCAGCTCTTCCTCGCGTTTTTTCACCTGTTGCTTATAAGCGACCAGGCGGGCGTCCTTATCGTCCTTCACAGCAATGAAGATCTCGCCGGCCGGCGGCGCTTCGGAAAAACCCATCACTTCCACCGGCATGGAAGGCCCGGCCGCTCTCACCTTGCGGCCTTTGTCGTCGTTCATGGCCCGCACCTTGCCGAAAACCGCTCCCGCCAGGATGCTGTCCCCCACCTTGAGCGTGCCTTTCTGCACCAGGAGCGTGGCCACCGGCCCTTTGTTTTTATCCAGCTCGGCTTCCACCACCGTTCCCCGGGCATGGCGTTTGGGGTTGGCCTTCAGTTCCTGCACTTCCGCCACTAATAGTATCATCTCGAGCAGATTTTCTATACCCTCGCCCTTTTTCGCGGAAACGGGCACCATAATGTCCTCGCCGCCCCATTCCTCGGCCACCAAGCCGTAATCCATCAGGCTCTGCTTGACCCGGCTGGGGTTGGCCGTCGGTTTATCTATTTTATTGATGGCCACTATGATGGGCACGCCGGCCGCCCGGGAATGGTTGATCGCTTCCACGGTCTGCGGCATCACGCCGTCATCCGCCGCCACCACCAGGATGGAAATATCCGTGACCTGCGCCCCTCTGGCGCGCATGGCCGTGAAGGCCTCGTGACCGGGCGTATCAAGAAAGGTGATTTTCTTATTGTTGATCTCCACCTGATAGGCGCCGATATGCTGGGTGATGCCCCCGGCCTCGGTGGCGATGACATTGGTTTGGCGGATGGCGTCAAGGAGCGAGGTTTTGCCGTGGTCTACATGCCCCATCACGGTGACGACCGGCGGGCGTTCCGCCAAGGTCTCCTGCTCGTCCTCGCTGTCCTCCATGATCTCAACGGCGCGGTCGGCCTGCACCTCCACCGTGATGCCGAATTCCGCGCCCAGCAAAATGGCGGCGTCGGAATCTAATTCCTGGTTGATCGTGGCCATGATCCCTAAGCCGAAGAGCCTCTTGATCAGCTCGGCGGCGGTTTTGCCCATGCTTTTGGCCAGGTCGGCCAAGACGATATATTCCGGTATGATGACCTTTTTCGGCACCACCGGCGGCATTTCTTTTTTCAGCGGTCTTTTGTTTTTGCCCTTGGCGCCGCGCGGCCCTTTGCTGAAACCGAGTTCCTTTTCTTCGGTGCTGGCGCGCTCGAAAACGATATCCTTGGTGAAAACCTTTTTCTCCTGGCGATAGTTGGCGCTGGGCTTTTCGATGGGGCTAGGCGCGTATTTCATTTCCGGCACGCCCGGCATAGCGGCCTTGCTCTCGCCCTGCTGCCTGGGGGTTTTGCCTCCGCGCTGGTCTTTTCTGCCTTCATAGGCGCTGTCTTTATCCTTGCCGCCAAACCCGCTTTTGGACGGATAGGCTCCCCCCTGCGCGGCCCCGCCGGGGCGCGGCGGGCGGCTTTCATATTGTCTCGGCGCACCGGCCCCGCCGGGGCGCGGCGGGCGGCCTTCATATTGTCTCGGCGCACCGGCTCCGCCGGGAGACGGCGGGCGGCTTTCATATTGTCTCGGCGCACCGGCTCCGCCGGGAGACGGCGGGCGGCTTTCATATTGCCTCGGCGCACCGGCCCCGCCGGGAGACGGCTGGCGGC
>WRDJ01000010.1 GCA_009783495.1 Clostridiales bacterium
TACCAACGTGTACACTCCGCTGCTCGGCCTTGGCGCTTCGAGGACTGCTTGCTGCTTTTAGCTCCTCGCGCGCGTCGGCAACATAAGCGGCGCATTACGGGGCCAACGCGATCCTCGGCGTACATCGCGGTACGCCTGTGGTTGCGTCTCGCGGCTTCCTTGTATTGCTTGCTTCTCTTGCTTCCGCGTTAGACTTGAACTGCTTTTTGCGCTTCCATTTAGAAGAAGGTGCTTGTTATTACCCGCAACCGAAGAAGCTCAAAGCAAAGGAACAGATTTTTCGTTGCGCTCAGAATGACAACGCCAACGTGTTTTTCGACAAAAAAACAGCAAAAAACGCAAGAAAACGGTAAAGGAAGGGAACAAAATGGCAAATCCAACCGTCAATATTACAGCCGGGGAAGAAACCCATGCCGTGGAACTCGGCAGCACGCTCTATCAGATCCTGGAGGTCATCCCCAGGCGGCCCATAGAGCCTGTCGCCGCCATCGTCAACGGGAATATGCAGGAGCTTTCCTATCGCATCTATTCCGACAGCCAGGTCGTCTGGCAGGATTATACCACCGCTTCCGGCAACCGCCTTTATAAGCGCAGCGTGGTGTTCCTGCTGCTCATCGCGGCGGCCAACCTTTTCCCGCGACACAGGCTGAAGGTCTCCCATTCGCTGGATAACGGCAGCTATTGCTTCCTGCAGGGGCCGGAAAAAACCGGCGCGCAGGAGATCGCCGCGCTGGAAGCGGAGATGCGGCGGCTAGTCGCGCTGGACTTGCCCATCGCAGACAGTCTTCTCACCAAGGAGGACATGGTGAACTTCTTCCGCTCACAGGGCAAGGAGCAAAAGGCAGAGCTGCCGGAACGCCGCAAATCCTCCACCACTCATCTTTACAGCTGCCAGGGCGTCAGTGAATATCTCTTCGGACATATGGCCCCGCGCACCGGGCTTTTGCACAATTTCGAGCTCATCCTCTTCGACGAGGGCTTTGTGCTGCGCCTGCCCATCCAGAAGGACATAGGCTTCAAAGAGGCGGCCTTCATGGAACCGCGCCGCTTGCAGGCCATCCTCAAGGAAAGCCGCCGCTGGGTGGAAAAACTGGGCGTGGCCAATATCACCGATCTCAACCGTTTGACGGAAAGAGGCAAGATGACGGAGCTGATCCTGATCAATGAGGCCCTGCACGCCAGGGAACTCACCAAGATCTCCGACGGCGTATATTCCCGCTTCCCTCAGACGCGCCTGGTGTTGGTGGCCGGGCCTTCCTCTTCCGGCAAGACCACCTTCACGCAGAGGCTGGCCATCCATTTCCGCGCCTTGGGCTTGCGCCCCTTAACCATCTCTTTAGACGATTATTTCTTAAACCGCGACCAGACCCCGCTTGACCATCAGGGCGAGAAGGATTACGAAAGCCTGCAGGCCCTCGACCTCAAGCTGTTCAACCAGCAGCTCAAGGCCCTGATGAAAGGGAAGGAGGTTCGTCTGCCCCGTTATGATTTCATCACCGGAAGGAGTTCGCGGCAGGCGGAAGCCTGCCGCCTCGACGACGACCAGCTGATCATCGTGGAAGGCATCCACGCCATCAACGAGGAACTGACTTCCGGCATTTCGGAAGAGAACAAATGCAAGGTCTATGTCAGCGCCCTCACCCAGCTCAGCTTCGACGATTATACGCCCATCGCCTCTTCCGATAACCGGCTCTTCCGCCGCATGGTGCGGGATATGCAGTTCCGCGGCTCTTCCCCGGAACAGACCATCCTGCGCTGGGGCTCGGTGCGCCGGGGAGAATTCGCCAATATCTTCCCCTATCAAGAGCAGGCGGATTATTTCTTTAATTCCGCCCTTTCCTATGAGCTTTCCGTGCTGCGCCCTTTCATAGAGGGGCCGCTCTCCCGCATTGGCGCGGATTCCCCGGCCTTCACGGAGGCCAAACGGCTGCGTCAGCTTATCGAATATTTCGAGCCCGTCGAGCCGCTCTGCATCCCGCTTGATTCCATCTTGCAGGAGTTTTTGGGCAAGAGCTGTTTCTTCACTTGAAAATAAAAGCGTAAAAAAAAGGAGAATGTTCGTATGCGTCGAATATATACAAATCTATGCCTTATTTGAAGGAGGATTTGTATGCGGCGGATATATATTATTCAGGGGCTGATGATCGCCTTGTTGGCGGGGTTTTTTTTCGGCTTCGGTTCGTTTAAGCTTTCCGTGGCCTCGCCCGGAGACAGCTCCGACCCCCTTGTGACCGCAGCCTGGGTGGACTGGTATGTCAACGGGGAATTCAGCCCTTTGGAAAACACGGCCAAGCAGGCACGGCAGGATTTTGAAAAGTTCAAAAGCAGGAAGCATCTGGTTTTGTTCTGGGGCTGCGAAAAGGCCTGGGTCAACGGTTTTGAAGAGCTCCTCGACGCGGCCCCTTACGCGCCGGAGGGGCATACCTATGTGCCGGTGCGCTTCATCGCGGAAAACCTTGACTTCACGGTGGAATGGTATCCGGAACAGATGCTCGTCGTTTGCAAAGCCCCCATGCAGACAATCGCCATGCAGATCGGCAGCACCATTGCCAGCGTGCAGGGCCCGCGCGACCTGGTGGCGAGGGAGGTCAGCCTTCCCGCCGCCCCTTATATCGCAAACAACCGCACCATGGTGCCGCTGCGTTTCATCAGCGAATATTTCGGCTGCCAGGTGCTGTGGGACGGAGATCTTCTTCGCATTGACGTGATCAAAGAATAGAGGTGCATTGATGTCTGAAAACATAGAGGGGGGCCTCCCGGGAGGCGGAACGGACGGGCAGGAAAAGAAACCGGGCTATTTGCGCGGCCTTTCCGGGGCGAAAAAATATTGCTGGGGCTTGGTCGCCGTTTTTGTGGTGTTCTGGGCTTTTTATCTCGGCTTTGCCGTTTCCGCCGCCATCTTGCCCGAACAGGAATGGGTGGTCACCGCCAAGGACATCGTCTGGACGCTGCCCGATGATACTTTGCCGCCGCCGCCCAAGGAGCTTGAGGGGACGATCGTCTTTTTGCTCACCGGCAGCGATCAAAGGGCCGGTTCCGCTTACTCCGGCAACGCCGACACGATCATTGTAGCCTTTTTGAACGTGGACAACAAAGAACTCAAGCTGCTTTCACTGCCGCGGGATACCTATGTTTACAGGCCCGGCCTGCCCAGCAACGGCAAGATAAACACCACCTTCGCCAACGGGGTCAACGAAAAAGCCTCGGCCGAGCTGCTCAAGAAATCCACCGAGCTGCTCTTGGGCGTCAAGATAGATTATTATATTGACGTCCGTTTCTCCGGCTTCGTACAGATGATTGACGCCATCGGCGGCATATATCTCGACGTCGAGTTGGATATGTTTCACATCGGCGACGACGGCGAAGTGGATATTGACTTAAAAATCGGCAAAAACCAGCTTTTAAACGGCGCGCAGGCCTTGGGCTATGTGCGTTTCCGGGAGTATCCTTCCGGAATGGCCGATCTTGAACGCATCTCCCATCAGCAGGAATTCATCAAGCAACTCGCCAAGCAGTCGCTGCGCATTTCCAATCTTACCAAAACGCCGCAGCTCATCAATATTTTGATCAAAAACGTCAATACCGATCTGCCGTCGCCGCTGACCTCGAACGTGCTCTTTGAGATCATTGACGTCTTTCTGTCCCATGATTTCGCGGGCGTGGAAGGCTTCCTGCTGCCGGGGCGCTTTTCGACAGACGGCAGGTATTGGCTGGTGGACGAAAATGCGCTGAGGGCGAATCTCGTCAAGATTACCGGCTGGGCCGAGGAAGATTTTGATATTCGCATCCCGGAGCAGGTTGCTCCGAACCCGGTGCCTCACGGCGGCCTTAAAATTTCGCCCTGGCCCATCAATCCGGTGCCTGAGGACGGTTCGCCGTTGGGATGAGAGGCTCTTCTATCCCCTTGTTTTGTTCTTTTTACATCCGCTCTTATGGCATGCCGCCATAAGAGCTTTTTATTTTGTATAAAAACAAAAAAGGCGTTGTTTTTTGTTTTTTTTCTGGTATAATGAAAATTCAAGGGTGCGAAAACCCTTTTGCGCATAAAAAACAGGCAATAAAACAAAAATTTTTAAAAAACCTCTTGAAAAGGAAAAGAAAATTGTTTAAAATATTAGGGGCGAAAATCGACAACGTGGATATGGTGGAAGCCCTTTTGCGCTTGCAGCCCTTCATCGGCAAAGGAGAAGCGCGTCAGACGGTCACGCTCAACGCCGAGATGCTTTACCGGGCGCAAAAAAACGGGGAGTTGCTGCGCATCATCAACGGGGCAGACTTGGTCACGGCCGACGGCGTGGGAATCGTCTGGGCCGCGCGCGTTTTGGGGGCGCCGCTTAAAGGGCGGGTCACCGGCATAGACCTGATGAAGGAGCTTTGCCGCCAGGCCGCTGGGAACAACTGGAAGGTTTTTCTTCTGGGCGGGGAGCCGGGCGTGGCCGAGCAGGCCGCGCAAAAGCTCAAGCGGGAACTGGCCGGCCTTGGCGTTGCCGGAACATATCACGGCTTCTTTTCCGGGGAAGAGTGGGGCGAAGAAAGGGTTCTGGCGCAGATCGGGGCCGCCCGCCCGCAGATTCTTTTTGTGGGTATGGGCTCTCCCATGCAGGAATATTGGATCAGCGAGAACAAGGCCCGGCTGGCCTGCGACATCGTTCTCGGCGTGGGCGGCAGCTTTGACGTGATTTCCGGCAGGGTCATGCGCGCGCCCGTTCTTTGGCAAAAGCTGCGCCTGGAGTGGCTGTGGCGGGCCGTCGTGCAGCCAAGGCGCATCCCGCGGCTTTTCATCCTGCCGCTTTTTGTCTGGAAGGTTCTGCTTCACAAATGGCGCAAAGAAGCGGAGCTCCGCAAAAAAAACGGGGGAAGGCTGTTTTAGCTTTTGCTTTTTATAATTATTATTTATTATAGGGAAGGAACAACAGGCGGGCCGGTTTTGAGCAGGCGTTTCCCGGTTGCGGAAAAGCGAAAAAAGTTTTTAAAAAAACAAAACTTTTTGCAAGATTTTTCGTTTGTTATTTGTATTTATATACGAGCAGCCTTTCCCGCTGATTTTCTGTGTTGTTTTCAAGGGGTTGGGGCCGTTTCGTTGTCTCAAAGTTTCTAAAGGAGGCTAGCCTTTAGACCTTGGTAAAATTTGAGTTTTTGAAAGGAGGAGTCGCCGCTACACAGCTTTTTCCCAAGGTTTCCCTGTTTCAAAAATTTTTCTAAGGAGGTAAAAAAGTGAAGAAACTTCTCGTTGTACTTTTGGCGGTGGTCATGCTCTTCGGCCTGACCTATAGCGTTCTGGCTGCCCCGACGTTGCCGGAAGATATGTGGTCCCGCCCTGCGCCAATCCGGGACGCCTGCCAGAAGCTGATGGATTACAAAATCATCGAAGGCAAGAGCGACGGCTTAATGTGGCCCGAAGCCATGCTGACGCGCGCCGAGCTTGCCACCATCATCACCCGTACGTCGCAAGCAAATTGGGGGCCTACATATAACAGCATGTTGATCAACCCCCAACGTTTCGCTGACGTTCCGAAACTGAACGATGACGGAACGCCCGCATGGTGGTTCGGATACATCGAGGTTGTCGCGGATGCCGGGTTTATGATCGGCACGAGCGCAACCTATAACCTGTTCGGGCCATCAGATCAGACCAGCTATGCGCATGTTTATACGGTTCTCGGCCGCATGCTGGGCTATGAGGATGCCAATCTCCCCTCCACCGTCGGAACAGCCTGGCCGTATAACTGGGTCGTCTTCGCCGACAGGATCGGGCTTTCCACCGTCCTGCAGCCCTATATCGGGCATATTGAAAATTTTGATCCCCTGTCTCCCATTCCCCGCGAACACGTATTCCTTTTGGTTGACCAGGCGTTGAAAATGAATGTGAAAACATACAACACCATGACCAACCAATATATTGACGACATCTCGCTTTACGGCTTCCCCATTACGCTTGCGCAACAAAACGGTTTTGAAGCGCTTCCCACCCCGGTTGACAAGAGCGATCTGGAAGTCTTGGTCTACAAGGCAATTGATAAATGGATTGCTGAAAACGGCATGTATACCGACGCAACCTGGGCTGCTTTCGAACAAGCCCTTGAAGAAGCCTGCGCCGTTCTCGAAAACGACAATGCCACGCAACAACAAGTCAATGCCGCCTATAACGCCCTTGATAACGCCATGAAGAACCTGGCCATCAAAGGCATCTCCGGCATCTTCGGCTATGGCGCCGGCTATGACTTCATCAACGCCTGGTCCATGACCAACTATGCCTCGGGCGCGAAATCCATCATGGTTGACGGCGAGTCTTATAGACTGCCCGCCAGCAATGCGGCAATCAACGCCCTCATCCTGCCGCTCATCAACGACGGCAAGATCAGAAACCTCTTCGACCTGAACGGCCTTTGGGTCACGATTTTTGCCACGGACGGCGTTGTGACCAGCATTGACACCGAGGAAAGAGTCGTCATCACCAACGATTATAACTTAAGCGACCTTCGCCAGAATCTGGGGAGCGGTTTCGTCGATAACGGAATTTACACCATCGGCGCCTATGAATATGCCCCCGTGCCTGGGCTGGTCAACCTCGCTTATATCAACAACGCCAAATTGATCGGCGAAAAAGAAGCCATCAAGTTCATCCTGACGCCCGTTGACGGCGTGATGTGCGTTCGCGACGCCAGATGGCTTGTTGACGACGCTTTCGATTCGGGCGACAACCTGAACGACTATCTGTCAATCATGATTCTCTCCCAAGTGATCAACAAATTCGGCGACATCAGGCTCATTCCCAGCGAAGGCTTGCCCTTCCCCTATGAAGGCGGCGAAGTTGTGCTGCGGGAGAACAACGGCTTAGTCACCGACTATCTCTATCAAATCATCCGCGTTGACGCAAACGGGGTTGCCCGCTTCGCGACGCTCAGCGACCTCAAACAAGGCGACTTGGTCTATACCTATGAGCGCGCTTCCGGCCTCTTCGATGGCCTGGATTATGTCATCATAGCCTATGCGCCCAAAGAAGCCAAAATCACCTTCGCCTACACCGACCCGCTTGATCCCGTCCTGATCACCAAGCTCAGGCTTGAGACCAGCAAAGAGATCCTCGAGGTCTCCGGCTCGGACAAATGGCTTGGCAACGGCATATTCTATTTCAACGAACTGGGCGGAGACTTTGAAATCATGACCGTGGCCGCCTATACCGCATTGCTGGTGGATTACGGCCCCGTGCCAGTCATCTATAACCCGACCACCGGCGACATCATCGGCTTCCTCTTCGGGAAAGTCTCGCCTGATGTGCCCTGCCCGGATTGCGGCAAATTCCCCTGCGAATGCCCCTGCCCGGATTGCGGCGAATTCCCCTGCGTCTGCGATAAGCTTTGCCCGATCTGCGGCGAATATCCCTGCATTGGCTGCGGCAACTATCCCTGCACCTGCTGCGAGGTTTGCCACCATGATCCCTGCGAATGCTGCCCGGTTTGCGGCCATTATCCCTGTGAATGCTGCCCGGTTTGCGGCCATTATCCCTGCGATTGCCCCGAGCCTCCTCTTCCCCCCGAGCCTCCCAAGCCCTTCTATGCACTTGTTCTGAACACCGAACTTGTCACCAGGCAAGTCGCCGTCGCGAACTATGGCAAGTGCACCGGCCTTTCCGAAGGCTATGAAAACGGGAAGCACGGCTGCCCGGACTGCGAAGCCGGCATCTGCGAAGACCTATATCACCTGGCAGACGGCTGCTGGGGCTTTGTCAGCAACAGGCATGTCTATTCTGACAGTGCTGACGGCTTCTGCGACGACCCCCTCTGCGCGAAACTGAACGCCGTTTGCATCGCCTTCAGGCATGGCTTTGTGCAAACATATGACGGCGTCTGCACGATCTGCGGTGAATCCGGCCCCTGCATCGGGGTTGGCGTTGACGCCACCCATGGATACAAGGATCTCACCGGAGCCTGCAGCGGATGCGGCGCAACAGAAATAGGCGAATGCACCGAACACGCCTACGCAGACCTCACCGGAGCCTGCAGCGGATGCGGCGCAACAGAAATAGGCGAATGCACCGAACACGCCTACGCAGACGTTCTCGGCGGCGGATGCTACAAATGCGGCGAATTAACAGCGGCCACATGTAACTGGCATCCATACGATGATGACGGCGGCGTATGCGCAGACTGCGGCGGACTGGCAACCGATGGTATCCACGATGACCATACCTTCTTAGACACCGGTGACGGCTTCTGCGATGAGTGCGACGGCATATTTGAAGACACTTGCACCGCACATGACTTCGACACAGCCGCCCCGGACGGTCTCTGCGATGAGTGCGACGGCATATTTGAAGACACTTGCACCGCACATGACTTCGACACAGCCGCCATGGACGGCTTCTGCGACGACTGCGGCGTGGCATACGGCACGGATTGCGTCTTCGTTGAAGGTCTTGACACAGTTGACCACGCAAGAATCGAAACCCCGGTTGATGTCTGCGGCTTTGAAGGTTGCGGCCTGACACAAGCGGCTTGCGAGGCCTTTGATCACGACAACGCAGACGTCAGCGGTCAATGCTCCATCTGCGAAGTGGCGCTTGGCTCGCCCTGCGTTCCTGTGCTTGGCGTTGACGACGGCTGCGTCGGCCACGTCTGCACCATCCAAGCCCACATTGACTATGACTTTGAGGTTGTGAAGGCCGGCTATCAAAGGGTTGAGCTGCTTTACGCCGACAACACCAGAGAATGGGTTGACCTTGAATACAGCAACCTCTGGAACTCCGCCAGCGTTAAAGGCGGCGAGAAAGACATCTTCAACTATCTGCTTGACGGCACCGTGGTCTTTGTCAACATCATGACCGACGCGGCCGGTTACAAACAGGTCATCTTGCTTGCCAGGCCCGGCGCCGAACTGGATGACCCCTCGGTCGCCAACCCCGGCTTTGACAAGCTCCCGCTGACCTTCGCCGGCACGACCCCCGGCAGCACCCCGCTGACCTTCGCGAAGAAGGCTGTGGCAGAATGCCTCGACAACGACACCAAGCCTTTCCTCAAGAACTTCAACGTCTTCACCAAGGGCGGCACGTTTGAGCTGGACGCCTGGTATTGCCTGAACCTCTATCAGGCCGCGAACGCCATCCAGTTCGCATA
>WRDJ01000011.1 GCA_009783495.1 Clostridiales bacterium
GGCGGAGGCCTTGGACAGCGATTTTCTCAGCATGATGAATTATTCCGGGGATGATTTGCAGGAGGTGTGGGCACAGCCGGATCTGGTGCTGAAAATGGCCTGCCGTTTAAACCGCATCTATGCCAAGAGGAACTTGTTTTGCGGCGAGTGCGGCTCACAAAATATTGACGTAGAAACCGGCCTCGACAACAAGATCGGGTTGCTTTGCGGCGATTGCGGGGCGGGCGGCTTCCTTTCCGCTTGGCGGCGCTCTTCCTGGCATATCCTGCGGCGCGCGGAAAAGGTGCTGCTGAGCAAGGAGGGTCTGCGCCTGAAGCTGGGCAAAGAGACGCGCAAGCTGCGCCGGGGGCGCGAAAACGAATAACGGGCCGCCAAACGAACCCACGCAGTCTCTTTTTTTGAGAAGGCGTTGGCCTTCGGCCAACGCCTTCTCAAAAAACCTTGTTCTCCCTCCCCGGAGAGGGGGTCAGGGGGCGAGGATAAAAAAGCGCCGGTATTGACCATGTCAAAATATAAAATATAATTTTTAAGGAGGGGTTTCTCATGCCGTTGGTACCTATGAAGCAACTTTTGGACAAAGCGGAAAGCGGCGGCTATGCAGTGGGCGCTTTCAACTGCAACAACATGGAGATCGTGCAGGCCATCGTGGAGGCGGCCGCCGCCGAAAAAGCGCCGGTGATCGTGCAGGCCAGTCAGGGAGCCATCAAATATGCCGGGATCGAGTATATCGTGGCGCTGACCCGGCTGGCGGCGGAGCAGGCGCCCGTCCCGGTGGCGCTGCACCTGGATCACGGCACCAGCTTCGCTCAGGTCATGCAATGTATCGCCCGGGGGTTCAGCTCCGTGATGATTGACGGATCCAAATATCCTTTGGAGGAGAATATCGCTCTCACCAAAAAGGTGCTGGAGGCGGCCAGGGCGGTGGGCGTGACCGTTGAAGCCGAACTGGGCAAGATCGGCGGCACAGAGGACGACATTTTCGTCAGCGAAAAAGAAGCCAACTATACCGACCCGGAAGAGGCGCGCTATTTCGTGGAAAAAACCGCGCCGGACGCTCTGGCCATCGCCATCGGCACGGCGCACGGGCAATATAAGGGCGAACCCAAGCTCGACCAGGAACGCCTTTCCCTCATCCGCTCTTTGGTCAAGATACCCATCGTGCTGCACGGTTCCTCCGGCGTGCCGGATGACGCCATCACGGAGGCCATTTCGCGAGGAGTGCGCAAGGTCAACATTGACACCAATATACGCGAGGCTTTCATGGGCGGCGTGAAGCGCGCGCTGGCGGCCAACGCCGACGAGATAGACCCGCGCAAGGCGCTGGGCCCGGCCAAGGCAGCCATGATCGAAATCGTCAGGGAAAAAATCCGGCTCTTTGGCAGCGCCGGCCAGGCTTAAATCAAGAAGAAAAGGGGCCGTCAAAAGGCGGTCTCTTTTTGATAACGGGCGACGTTCGGCGGCGGGAAGCCCGCCGTTTTACCGCCTCAAACAACAAAAAAGGGGGGACATCCATGCTTTTCGTCACCTGCGCCTTATTAAAAGAAGAAGCAGCCTTGGCGCAGGAGGCGTGCGGCATTTTTCCACCCACGCTTTTCCTGCCTGAAGAGACGCACGGACAGCCATCCTCGCTGCCGCGCGCGCTCGAAGCCCTGCTCTCCGGCGGAGAATTTTCCGGGCCGCTGCTCTTGGCGGGTGGCTGGTGCGGACACGGGCTGGCCGGATACCGCCCGCCCTTCCAACTGGTCGCGCCGAGGGCCTCGGATTGCCCGGAGTTACTACTTTTCCCTGAGAAGAAGGAACCCGGCGTCTATTATCTGAGCGAAAGCTGGTTAAACAGCGAAAACTCCCTGCCGCGGCAATTTCAGGCGGCTTGCGAAAAACACGGCCGCGAAAAAGCCCTGCGCATATATGACCGCCTTTTTGCCGGATACCATGCCCTCTGCCTGCTGGAAAACCCCGCGCGTGCGCCCCTGGCCGCCCGGGAAGCCGCCCTCTCTTTGGCGCGGCTCTTGCGCCTTGAGCTTAAAACGGCGCCTGCCGGCGCCGTTCTTTTGCAAAAAATGCTGCGCGGGGAATGGGAGGGGCATTTTCATGTTTTCCCGGCCAATGAACCCGTCCCCGCTTTTTATTAATGAAAAAACCGGCAATTCTCCCCGGTAACACGGAGTTTTTCCGACAAACACAAGTTTTGCATAACTTTTATCGTCCGGGGGCTTTACAAGCGCATGACTGTTTGCTACAATATCTGATATAATGAGACATTTTCCAGGCTGTCCATGTTTTTATGCGCGTTTATAAAGAAGGATGGGGGGTATCGCCATGCCTGCCGACCAAGAGCAGCATCCTCTTTCCACCCCGCAGAAGGGCATTTGGTATACGGAAAAGTTTTATCCCGGCACCAGCATCGCTGGGGTCTCCGGCACCATGCGCCTCAAGGCGCCCGTTGACTTTTCCCTGCTGGAGCAGGCGCTCAACCTGCTCATCGAAAACAACGATTCCCTGCGCCTGCGCGTTTGCATGGCGGATAATGAAGCGCGCCAGTATGTCGCACCCCACGCCTATCAGAAATTCGAGGTCAAGGATTTTTCCGATTCCGAAGAGGGCGACCTGCGCACCTGGGAAACCATGATGACGACCACGCCGCTTTTTGCGGAGAACGCCGCTCTTTTCCGCGCCGTGCTCCTGAAAATTGACGAAAAGACCTGCGGATATTTTCTCTCGCTCCATCACCTGATCAGCGACGCCTGGAGCATGGTGCTGATCGGCGACGAGGTTATGCGCTATTATCTCGATCTGCAAAAAGGAATGACGGAGGGCGGGCAAAAGCCCTCTTATCTGGATTTTCTGCGAGAAGAGCGCGGTTATCTCGAATCCGAGCGCCGCAAAAAAGACGCCGCTTTCTGGCGGGAGCAGTTTGAGACACTGCCGGAAATGGTGGGGATCAAGGCGCGCAAATCGCGCAAGACCAACACCGCGGCCGCCCGCAAGACCTATGTCCTGCCGCGCCGCCTTTGCAACAGGGTACGCGAATATATCGCAAATTCCGGCGTTTCCATGTTCGTCACCTTCATGGGCGCTTTCATCATCTATCTCAACCGCATCACCGGCTGTGAAGACACGGTGATCGGCGTGC
This sequence comes from Clostridiales bacterium, assembly GCA_009783495.1. Lineage (GTDB taxonomy): Bacteria > Bacillota > Dehalobacteriia > UBA4068 > UBA4068 > WRDJ01. Next base: position 3,134 of record WRDJ01000011.1, read on the forward strand.
CCGTATTCGGGCGCTATACCCCGAAAATGAAGGAAACGCTGGGCATGTTCGTCTCCACCACGCCCTTCCGCGCCAGCATTGACACGAAGGAGACCTATGCGGAGTTCAACAAGGCGCTCACCAAACGATGGATGAGCGCGCTGCGCCACCAGCGTTTTCCCATTGACGAGATTCTGCACGATGTGAGAAGCCGTTTCGGCGACGTTGAACGCATATATGACATCGTTTTTTCTTATCAAAACGCCAAGTTCGAACCAAGCGAAGATTCGCTGAACCAAGGGGCGACCTGGCATTTCAGCGCCCACCAGCGGGAGTCGTTGGCCATTCACATCAACGAGCGCGAAGGCGACGGCAAAATCACCCTCGATTATGATTATCTGACGGAAATTTTCCACGTCAAGGATATTGACGCGCTGCACGACCATTATACCCGTCTGCTTTGGCATGCGCTTGACGCCCCGCAGACCCCGATCAAAAAGATCGAGATGGTCTCTGAAAAGGAAAAGGCGCGCATTTTGAAAGAATTCAACAATACGGACGCCGATTTTCCGCAAGAGCGCAGTATGCTCAGCTTCTTCGAGGAACGGGCGGCGCGCACCCCGAAAGAGACCGCTTTGCTTTTTAACGGTTCTTCCCTTACATACGGCGAACTGAACGCCCGGGCCAACGCGTTGGCGTGGCGGCTGCGCGAAAAAGGCGTGGCGCGCGAAAGCGTGGTCGCCTTGATGCTGCGCCGCTCCTTCGAGATGATGACGGGCATTTTGGGCATCTGGAAGGCGGGCGGGGCCTATCTGCCCATTGACCCGGACTACCCGGAAGAGCGCGTCGCTTATATGCTGGAGGACGGCGGGGCGCGTGTTTTGCTCACCGCTTCCCCGGTCGCGAGAAGGCCGGCGGCCTTTACGGGCGAGGTTCTGCAGATTGACCTGATCCCGCCGGATGAGACCCTCGCAGCCCCTAGTGACCCGCCTTCGCCCCTCGACGCGGCCTATGTCATATATACCTCCGGCTCCACCGGACAAGCCAAGGGCGTGCTGGTGGAACACCGGGCGCTGGTCAACCGCATCAACTGGAAAAACCGCAAATATCCCCTCACGCCGAACGACGTCATTTTGCAGAAAACCACCTATACCTTCGACGTTTCCGTTTGGGAGCTGGTCTGGTGGTTCTTCGCCGGGGTGAAGATGGTCTTTCTCGAGCCGGAGGCGGAAAGGCACCCGGACAGATTGATTGACGCCATCGCGTCCTATAAAATAACCACCATGCATTTCGTGCCTTCCATGCTCAGCGCCTTCCTCGGTTTTGCGGAATCGCATCGCGATTCCCAGCGCCTGGCCAGCCTTAGATATGTCTTTGCCAGCGGCGAGGCGCTCACTCCGCAGCATGTGAACCGCTTCAACTCTTTGGCCGGCCCCGTTTCCGGCGCGCGGCTTTATAATCTTTACGGGCCCACCGAGGCGGCCATTGACGTTTCCTATTATGATTGCCCCGGAGACGCCAAACAGCGCGTCATCCCCATCGGCAAGCCCATCGAAAACATCCAGCTTTATATCGTTGACCGGCACATGAACCTCCAGCCCATAGGAATACCCGGCGAGCTCTGCATCGGCGGGGTGGGCCTGGCGCGCGGTTATCTGAACAAGCCCGCGCTCACCGCGGAAAAATTCGTTGACAACCCCTTTTCCCCGGGCCAGCGCCTTTATATGACGGGCGACCTGACGCGCTGGTTTCCCAAGGGCGACATCGAATATCTCGGTCGCATTGACCGGCAGATCAAACTGCGCGGCTTCCGCATCGAGTTGGGCGACATCCAATATCACCTAGAACAGCATCCCTCCATAAAAGAAGCGGTGGTCGTCTGCAGCGAAGGCGCGAAAGGCGACAAATATCTCGCCGCCTATTATGTGGCGCAGGAGGAGGTCCCCGCCGTCACGCTGCGCGATTTCCTGGCTAAACGCCTGCCGGAATATATGGTGCCCGCCTATTTCATCAAGGTGGAACGCATCCCGCTTTTCAGCAACGGCAAGGCCAACGCCGCCCTGCTGCCCGCGCCCACCTCCGCGCTTTCCGCCCTGCCTGCCCGCGAGATCGTCGCGCCGCGCAACCAGGTGGAGGCCTTCGTGATGCGCGCCTGGTCGGAAGTGCTGGAAATGGAGGATCTCAGCGTGACCGACGATTTCTTCAAGCTGGGCGGCGATTCCATCAACGCCATAGACATGGTCTGCCGCATGCCCAAACCGATCAATGTCAGCAAACTATACGAGCACCCGGTGTTGGAGGATTTCGCGCGCTGTTATGACGAGAAGGGCGACGGACGGCTCCTCACCCTGCTGGCCGGGGAAGAGGGCGCGGAAAAAGCCTATATCCTCTGCCCATACGGCGGCGGCGGCCCTTACAGCTATCTTGATCTGGCCAACCTGCTCTTTTCGCTTGATCCCGCCTGCTGCGTCTATTCCGTTAACCTGCCCGGACACGATTTCGGCGCTCAGGGCGGCGAAAACTTCCTCTCCGTGCGCGACGCCGCCACGCTCATCCTGCGGGAAAGCGCGCAGCGCATCCGCGGCAAAATCACCGTCTATACGCATTGCGTGGGCGCAGCACTGGGCGTGGAACTGGTGCGCCTGTTTGAGCTGGCCGGGGCCGGCGTGAAGGCGCTTTTCATCGGCGCCATCCTGCCCGCCGCCCATGTCGCCGTTTATGGCTGGTTCTTCGACCCCTGGATGTTTTTCAACGATGCGCGGTTGATGAAGTTCCTGAACACGCTCGGCCTTGCCGCCGAAAGCATCGGCGGGAGAGAACGGGAGATGATGATGAAGGCCTTCCGGCACGATGTGCGCGCCTATTACCGCTATTTCGCCTGGTTCATGGGGCAAAAGGGCAAAAAGCTCTCCACCCCCGTTTATACCGTCCTGGGGGAGGACGACCGCCTGACGCGCCGCCAAAAAGGCAGTTGGGCGGCCATCAGCGAGAAGCCCATGACGGTGTACACGCTCGCTGCTGCCAGGCATTATTTCACCAAGACTCATGCCGGGGAACTGGCAGAGTTTTTGACGCAGCCGAGGTGATCCTATGACGAATATGGACATCGCAACCTTTTATTTAGCTCATCTGGCCCTGGTGCTCTGCCTGGTCCTGCTTTATGCGACCATGCGCAAAGGCCAGCGTTCCCACATCCAGACCACCTTTTATGTCATCATCGGCGTCATGCTGGTCTGGAATATCGGCACCCTGCTGGAGATCTATTCCCGGTTAAGCAGCGACAGCGGCGAATCTAATATGCTCTTCGTCAATATCTGCTATTTCGGCATTTGCTTCGCCCCGATCGCCATTTTGCTGCTGGGCAAGGCCATCTCCCAGTCATATCTCACGCTCAGGCTGCGCTATGCCGCGCTTTTGATCGTTCCTTGCGTCAGCATGATCGTCGTCATCACCAATCCCCTGCACGGCCTCTTTTTTGAGCATTTCTCCGTCTATTCAAGCAACGCTGTTTACGGGCCTTATTTTATCTTTCATTCCATATATTCATATGGCTGCATCCTGGCGGGGATCCTCTATATGGTCTCTTTCAGCATGAAGAATTCCGGCATTTTTTCCTTGCAGTCGTTCTTCGTTTTGCTGGGCGTTTTGGTGCCGCTCACAGCCAACGTGCTCTTTTCCTTCAACATTATTGACCTGCCTTTCAGCATCAACGCCTCCATGTTCACCATCGCGCTGCTCTGCTTCGCCATCGCCTTCTATAAATACGATTTTCTCAAAGTGGCGCCCATCGCCGTACACAGCGTGGTCAACCTCATTTCCGACGGCTATCTGGTGGCCGACAACCGCTGGAATATCGTCGCGAGCAACAAGGCCATGCTGCGTATTCTGCCGGACGAAGAGGCCTTTCCGCAAAACTCCAGCCTGGAACGCCTGATAAACAAATATTGCGACGAATGTACTTATGCCAGTTTTTTAAAACTGCAGGCGCAGGCCGTGGCGGAAAAGCGCACCGTCGCGACGGAATATGCCAGCCGGAACAACCGCTGGTTCACCGTGGAGATCACGCCCATTTTCCGCCGCCATGAACTCATCGGCACCATCATCCTTTTGAAAGACATCACCCAGGCCAAGCGCGACCTGGAAACCATCCGGGAAACGCAAGCCATCATGGTGGAGCGGGAACGCCTGGTTTTCTTGGGCCAGCTGATCGGCGGCATCGCCCACAACCTGAAAACGCCTATCCTCTCGATTTCCGGCGCTATCGAAGGGCTTTCCGACCTAACCAAGGAATATCATGAATCCGTCCCCGACCCCAGCGTGACGGAAGAGGATCACCGAGAAATCGCGCGGGAAATGTTCGTCTGGCTGGATAAAATAAAAGACCACATCGCCTATATCTCCGACGTCATTTCCACGGTGAAGGGGCAAGCCGTACAGTTCAACCGCAGCGAGATCGTCACCTTCACCTTGGACGAATTTTTGAAGCGCGTAGATCTTCTGATGAAAAACGAGTTGAAAAAAGCCGGCTGCACCTTGCGCACCTTCATCGAGGTGGACACCCTTTCGGAAATCGCGGGCGACATCAGCACCTTGGTTCAGATCTTCGACAACCTGATCTTAAACGCCATCTATTCCTATGAGGGGAAACCCGGCTTCATTGACCTTGCCGTGAACGGGGATGAGGATAAATTTGTTTTCTCCGTCACGGATTACGGCGCGGGCATCGCGCCGGCCGTGCAGGCGCGGCTCTTTAAGGAAATGGTGACGACAAAGGGCAAAAATGGCACCGGCCTGGGGCTTTATCTTTCAAATTCCACCATCAAAGGGCATTTCAACGGCCAGCTTACTTTCACCTCCGAGCTTGGCCGGGGTTCGGCCTTCACCATCACCATCCCCAGACACCAACCGCCCCCCGACGCGGAAGCAAGCTAGGCGCCGCACAGTTCTTCCACAAAAAAGAAAGGTCGCTGATACAATGCGCAAAACAAACCGGGTTCCGCTCTCAAAATATAATATCCTCGTGCTGGACGACGAGATCGGGGTGATTGATTCCCTCTCCGTCATTTTCAAACGCTCCGGCTACCGCATCAGCGGCGTGACCGACCCCTATGAAGCCATCGAGCGGCTGCGCAACGAGCGTTTCGATCTCCTGATCCTGGATTTCCTCATGTCGCCCATTCACGGCGATCGCGTGGTGGAATTGATCCGTGAGTTCGACCGAGACCTTTACATCTTGCTGCTGACCGGCTATAAAGACCTGGCGCCGCCGCTGAAAACGATCAAGACGCTCGACATCCAGGGTTATTGCGAAAAGAGCGACCGTTTCGACCAGCTGATTCTTTTGGTGGAATCCGGCCTGAAATCCATTTCGCAAAGACAGACCATCAAAAAATTCAAGGACGGCCTGAACGACATCTTGCAGTCTGCGCCGAAGATTTTCCGCCTCGAACCGGTGAGCGCCATCCTGGAGAAGATCCTGGCCGAACTTCCGCCCGGCGTCAAAGAGCACGACGCCTTCATTCTGGCAGACGACCTGGGGCCGGAGAAAGCCGCCTCTTTCCGCGGCCTTTTCTGCGGGACAGGGCGCTTCCGTTCGGAGCGGGGCGGCGTCACGGATATGATCAGCCCGGAGCTGCTTGAGAAAATCGGCTCCGCGCGCGCGGCCTGCCGCAGCATCGTCCTGGACGAAGGCCTGGTTCTGCCGCTCATCAGCAGCGATCAGGGGACGATCGGCGTCCTTTATGCCGAGACGGAGGACATTGCCGAAAACAGGGAGCTTCTGGAGATTTTCGTCAGCCTGGCCGCGGCTTCCCTCAACAACGCCTCCCTGCACTCGCAGGTGGGCGCGAAAAACGCCGAGCTGGGCCGAGCCTATGAAATGCTCAAACAGCGCTATCTGGACGTAATCGAGACATTGAGAACCGTGGTCGAAACGAAGGA
>WRDJ01000012.1 GCA_009783495.1 Clostridiales bacterium
CGAACCCCTGCACCCCGAAAAACACCACCGGCACATTGGGAAAGAGCAGGTAATAATTGCTCAAAACGAATTCAAGCGACGCGATGCCGGAAGTGATGATCAAGTCGGGGTAACGCGCCACATAATCAGCGCGGATCAGGTTTGAGACAATGGTGTTGAAGCTGGCCTGACTATGCAGTTCGTTCGAGTTTAAATCAATGCTGCGATACTCGACCCCCAAATCCGCTTCAAGTTTTTCGCGGATAGCCTCTATTTGATTGTGCTCCCACTCAACCTGCGCATTATAAGAGCTGATATGCAGGATGATTTGTTTGTCGGCGGCGTGCTTCTCGCTTTTCTGGATCATCTCCATCATGCCGTCGGCAACCATGGCTTGATAAGCCTCGGTAAGAGGTGCAACCAAATGCCTGTAGTTGCTGTTCACATAGGTATAACACGCCTGCCGCTCGATCACGCTGAGTCTCTTGACCCCTGGAGGGAACCTGTGCTCATAACGTTCCGCGCAGGGCAGGATGACCACGTCGGCCTCGTCGTTGAGCAAGGTGGCCCATAATTCCTCATAAGAATTCACTTCGATGAGTTTGCTGGCGTCCGTGCGCCAGACATTGTTTGCCACAAATGCGTTTTGCAGGCGATACCCCACCCGCAGCCCGGCCATGTCGCCCCAGGTGGAAATCTCATATGTTTCGCCGTTGCGCGTATAGACCGTGAATTCCACATGGCTGATAACCACGGGGATTTTTATCAGCGTATCCGACTCCCAGCCGTCCGTTTGCATCGACAAAATCGCGGCGTCGCCGTAATTGACGTCGGCGATGGCGGTGCGCATGCCCGTCACTTGGGAAACCATTTGATAACCCGAACGCCTTAGCCCCTCATAAAGTATGCGTTCGATGATGATTGACTGGTCGTCGCTCATGGCGACTTTCACCGTGGGCAGCTCTGTTTCGGCTGCCCGCACGGACGGCTGCACGCACATTATGCACAGGACGGCGAACAAGCCCATCAAAAATAATGCGGCTTTGCTTTTCAATGATATGAACCTCCTTTAAGCAATGCGCACAAAAAATCCCGGCATTGCTGATTTTCGGGGTACATTTGATTAAGTATATCAGATGAGAACGCAAAAAGCTATACAATTTAACGAAATTCGTTGAAATTTAACGGAATTCGTTGAAAAAACCCGGCGTTTTTATTTAATTAAAGAAAGCATTGTAAGCTGTTAACCCTTCAGTTTAAACGACGGCATGGGGTTCGTTTTGTGAAGGCTCAGCCTGTGCAGTCTGTCAATCTTGTCTTTCACGGCTTTGTCCTCGCAGAGACCCTCGCGGATATATCTGTCCAAAACCGCATAGGTGAAGCCCAGTTTATCCTCGTCGGTTTGGCCGCAAAGGCCGTCGAGCGGCGTTTTTTCAATGAACTTCGCCGCCAGCCCAAGCTCCCTGCCCACGGCTTTCACCTCGCCCACGGTCAGGTCGGAAAGCGGGCTGAAATCGCCTGCCGAATCGCCGAATTTCGTGGCATAACCGACCCAATCTTCGCTCAAGTTGCTGGTGTTGGCGACACGGCCGCCCACAATGGCGGAAACGGCGTAAAGCGCCGCCATGCGCAGACGCGCCGGAGTGTTAAAGGCCGCGACATCATTGAGTTGCAGCCCGGCCGCCGCGACCCCCTCATATAAAGCCCGTACAGGCTCCGCGATATTGATCTCCACATAGGCGATGCCAAGCGTTCTGCACAGGTCATATGCCACGCCGATGTCATGCTGCCCGCCTTGGGGCAGCAGCACGCCCAAAACCCGTTCTTTGCCCAGGGCGAGGGCGCAAAGCGCGGCGACGACGGAACTGTCCTTCCCGCCGCTGATGCCGACGACGGCCTTTGTTTCGGGCGAACCGTTATCGCGGAAAAATTCAGCGACCCACTCCACAATCCAGTTTTTCAATTCGGCGGGCGTCATTGCGCCTATCCCTCCTTCAGCTTGTCCGGCATATATTATACCAACCCAGTATATTATAATACTTTCGCCATTGTTTTATCAAGCAGCAAAAAAAACGCGCTGCCGATGCGTTTAACAAGGGCAGCGTGTTGTGATTATTAGATCAAGAGGCAAGAAGCAAAAAGAAGTGAACGGCCGAATCACAAAGTGCTTGCAAGTAACCCTGCCTTTTTCTGTTCTCTGTTCTCTGGCTTCTGGCTTCTACCCTCTGTCCTCTTGCTCAGCGTCGGCAGCTACTCCATGCGGCTTATATCCTTCCTCAACTTGCGTATAATGCGCTTTTCCAGACGCGAAATATAGGACTGTGAAATGCCGAGGATTTCCGCCACTTCCTTTTGCGTCTTTTCCTCGCCGCCGGAAAGCGCGAAACGCAAGTCCATTATCACCTTCTCCCTTTGCGAAAGGCGCTCCATGGCCACAAAAAGCAGTTTTTTTTCCATGTCCTCTTCGATGGATTTGCAGACCACGTCGTTTTCCGTGCCCAAAACGTCAGAGAGAAGCAGTTCGTTGCCGTCCCAGTCAATGTTCAGCGGTTCGTCGAAAGAGATCTCTCCCCGCGTCTTGTTATTGCGGCGCAAACACATCAAAATCTCGTTTTCGATGCAGCGGGAGGCATAGGTGGCCAGCTTGATCTTCTTCTCCGGGTCGAAGGTATTGACGGCCTTGATGAGGCCGATGGTGCCGATGGAGATGAGGTCTTCGATGCCCACGCCGGTGTTCTCGAATTTGCGCGCGATATAGACGACCAGGCGCAGATTGCGCTCTATCAGAGCTTCCCGCACCTGCTTCGGTGAATCCCGCAGCTGGGAGATGAGCAGCTTTTCCTCCTCCGGGGTGAGGGGCGGCGGCAGGGCCTCGCCGGAACCGATATAGAAAATCTCCTTGCGCCACAGCAAAAAACGGGCCCGGAAAACACGCCAGCGTATCAGGAATTTGCGCAAAAACTGCTTCATCAAACAACCTCCTTGGCAAAACTGAGAACAGAAATGAGAAGTCAGAGGACAGAACGGGGGAAAGCCCGGTGGCCGCATAAATTCAGGAGGAAAGGCGCGAGCTTTCAGGAATGCTTGCCTCCGGCGCGCTTAAAATGGCCGGGTTGATGATGGCCCTGCATCCGCTGTTCCGCCCGATCTTCTTGTGATATAGGCAAACCACCACTTGCGCGGTCTCGATTTTCTGCTGCGCGTGCACGACCACCTTATCCGGCTTAAAGGCCAGGAGCAGACCATTACTGTTGCCGATGGAACTGAAGGGGACGAGGCGCAGGCGTTTGCGCCAGTTTTCGTTGCGGCAAAGCATCATCACCTTGGTGGGGTCATCCCCACCCTGCGCCTCGATGATGCGGCAGAGGCCATAGGGCAAAAGCGGGCGCAGCGCGTCATATTCAGCGATGATGGCCGGCCGGCCGCTTACGGGATCGCAAAGGTCATTGCCGGTATCTATCAGGCCCGCCACAGAGCATTTCTGTCCGGCCACCCCGATCTCCACCTGGATCTTGAAGCTCTCCTTGCGCCAGTTGCGCCTGAACTGGCCCATGCCCCAGCGGGCCAGCACATAGGCCATGATGAGCGAAAAAATCAGCACGCCCCATTTCACCATATCGTCGCTTTGCCAGCCGGAAAGCAGCGCCTGCCCGCCCAGGGCCGCCCCCGCCATGGCAAAGCCGATCAGGTATAAGACCCCGGCCGTCTTGGCCATATGCGGCAGTCCGGAATAGGGAAAGGCGACGCGGATGAGCAAGAGGGAAAAGGCGATGACCATGGGCAGCGAATATAAAAAGGCGAGCGCGGGAAAAACCAGCCCGAAGCCGTAAAAGGCCCCGCATAAGCCTGCGAGAAGGAGCCTCCACGCTTTTGCTTTGACGCGCAAGAAGCCCGCCGTGGCCCAGAGGAGAAAAACGTCCAAGACAAAGTTGAGCAAAAACAGCACGTCGGCATATATAACATAATCCTGGAGCATGCCCTCTCGCCTCTTCCCTTTCGCCTCTTGCTTCTTTTACATATGCCGTTTTTGTCCTTGCCAGGCCAACAGAGCGGTTTTGATAAATTATAGACAGCTTCATTATAAAAGACGGCGGCTGCAAAAAAACTCGCAACACGCCGCCCATTCAAAACAAATCCTGCTGCAAACGCTTAATCTTCGCCAGAAACTTCCCCGCCCGCCTCCCCGTCTGCTTCTTCGCAGGCGGCTTTTTTGCGCCGTGAGAAAACCCCGCCCAGGCGGCCGGATTCCACCGCGGAAAGCGCAGGCCAGCCCTCGGCCTTGACCTTATCCCATAAACCAAGCTCTTTGGCTATCTCGACCTTCATATCCTCCCAATCCTGCGGGCGTTTCTTCATTTTGCTTTTTTTGGAGCGTTTAACATTTTCCGCCACGAATATCACCTCGTGGTTATTTTTGCCTTTTATCGGTTTTTTATCCACGGTTTCAACAAAACGGCATCCGGCGTGAGCAGGAGGATGTTGACCCCGCCCTGCGCCAAATCCTCTATCTTGGCCTGAAAATCCCCGGCTGCGGCCTTGGACACGCGGCAAAAAAGCGCAACCTCCGCGGCGAAGATTTTTTCGTCGCAGGCGATCCCTTCCTGCCGCAAAAAGTTTTCTGTTTCGCGCAAAAGCGGATAGGCGAAAGTGAGCTGAAACCCCGCCGCCGGGATCTGCTCGGCCTGTTCCGCCGCCGCCAGCACCCCTGCCGCGGCCTTGGCATAAGCGCGCGTCAGGCCGCCCATGCCCAGCAAAACGCCGCCGAAATAGCGTGCGACCACCAACGCCGTGTTTTTCAGCCCGGCGTTTCTGATCGCCTGCAAAAGCATTCGCCCGGCCGTGTTGGCCGGTTCTCCGTCGTCATTGGAACGCTGGATCTCATCCTGCGCCCCGATCTGATAGGCGTAAACGTGATGGTCGGCCCCTTTGTGCTGCGCGCGCGCCCGGGCGAGAAAACCCAGCGCCGCCCCTTCGTTTTGCGCCGGAGAGGCCAAGGCTATAAAACGCGATTTCTTTTCCGTGAACTCATATTCCGCCGTAGAGGCCAAGGTCAGGAAGGGCTCCGAAAATGTTTTATCGCCCATGCTCTTCCCCCTTTTCTTTTTTCTTTCCTCTGTTTCACCCCACCCCCCGCTCCCTCCCTCCGGGGAGGGGAGAGGTTTTTATAGGGGTCGCTATGTGTATGCCGAAAGGCGTGGCGTCAAGCAAGACCCTCATGCGGTCGTTCGCCCCGCGCGTCTTTCCCGTTTCCTTGAGCCGTTCCCGGGCAAGCAGGTTTTTTTCATGTTCCATTTCCGCGTCCTCCTTTGACTTCGAGCGTTGCCGTTTGACCCTCTTTTTTGTTTGCTCTTAGTGAAAGCTTCATTTATTTACCGCTATTTACCGCAAAAATTTTGACATAACGCCTTTGTCCAATAACGCTTCGGCAGAATCATGCTTGTCTTTAATCGCTGCGGATCGGCGAGTATCGGGAACCTTGAGCCACTCAGGCGTTTTTTCGGCAGATGCTTTCGCACTGCCATTATTGTTGTGAAGTAAACCTCCCTGCCTTTTGTGATTGAATCCGGAAGTTTTATGTTGAATGATCTTTCCATTTCGTCAGTTATTGAGTCCGTTACCTCTTTACTGTCGCTTGGAGCATACGGCTTATTCTTATAGCTGAATAATTCGTAAGCCATGCTTGCCAATTCGCCGGGATTCCCGTCAAAATACGGGTCGGGGCTGAACACGATGTTTGCCGGGGCCGCCGGAACCCTTCCGAAAAAATCCCGTTTAAAAAGCAGGATATTCGCCTGCACCAAGCAACCCCAAAAAACCTTGCCGCTTTTATAAAGATCGTTTTGATCAATATATATTTGATTTAACTTATCGCCGGTTCCCAGCCATGCCGGCCTCAACAATGTGTCGCTGAAATGCGGCGATTTATTGTTGAACAGCGTTCTTATGTCCGCAATGTTTTTTTCATAATCAAACCCGAACATCGCCGCGCTCCCTCCCTATAGTAACCGAGATGATTGAATAATAGCGAAAAACTGACTGAAAATCAAGCAAAACAATGTGGCGCGATTTTGCCGTTCCATATAAAAAGGAGCGGTGAACGCCGCTCCTTTTTTGTGAAATTATGTTACCGGCCTCATCAGCCGCGGTTTCTTATCTCCATGCGCTTGATTTTCCCGCTGGTGGTCTTGGGCAGTTCAGCCACGAACTCCACGATTCTGGGGTATTTATAGGGCGCGGTGGCCTTTTTCACATGGTTTTGCAGTTCCTTCACCAGTTCCTCGCACGGGGAATAGTTCTTCGCCAGCACGACCGTGGCCTTGACCACCTGGCCGCGTATCGGGTCGGGGGCGGCGGTGATGGCACATTCGACCACGGCGGGGTGCTCCATGAGCGCGCTTTCCACCTCGAAAGGGCCGATGCGGTAGCCCGAACATTTTATCACGTCGTCGGCGCGCCCGACATACCAGTAATAGCCCTTGCTGTCGCGCCAGGCAATGTCGCCGGTGCGGTAATTTTTGCCCCCCAGGATTTGCGCGGTGGCTTCCTCGCTGTTTAATATGCTCACGAAGAGGCCGGCCGGCATATAGCGGTCAATGTCGCGCACGACGATCTCGCCTTCCACGCCGACGCCGCAGGATTCGCCGTTCTCATCAATTATATCTATGTTATAGAGGGGCGAAGGTTTGCCCATCGAGCCGGGGCGCGGGACGAAGCCGTCGAAATTGGCCAGCAGCACCGGCGTTTCGCTTTGGCCGAAGCCCTCGCAAAGCGTGAGCCCCGTCAGCTCCTTCCAGCGGTTATAGACCTCCGGGTTGAGCGGTTCTCCGGCGGTGGAACAGTGCTTGATGAAGGAAAGGTCATATTCGCGCAAATCTTCCTGGATCATGAAGCGGAACATGGTGGGCGGGGCGCAGAAGGTGTCGGGGCGATATTTTTGCATCTTGCCGAGCAGGTTCTTGGGCACAAACTTGTCCATGTCATAGGCGAAAACGGCCGCCCCACAGATCCATTGGCCATAGATCTTGCCCCAGCCGAATTTGGCCCAGCCCGAATCGGCCACGGTGAAATGCAGCCCGCCGTCCTGCACACGCTGCCAATATTTGGCGGTGATGATATGCCCCAGCGGATAAGTGTGGTCATGCGCCACCATTTTGGGCATGCCGGTGGTGCCGCTGGTGAAATAGGCCAGCATAATCTCGTGGTTTTGCGTGGCGGCAGCACCTTCGAGGCGGGCAAAAATTTCGGAATGCTTTTCCAGTTCGCGGTCAAAATCCAGCCAGCCGCTTTTGCCGCCCCCAACCATCAGCTTATGCCGCACGGTGGGGCAGGCGGGCAGCGCCTCTTCGATCTGCCCTAAAATATAACCGTCGGGGACGGAGAGGACGTCTTTGACCCCGGCGGAATTGTTGCGATAAGCGATGTCTTTGGCGGTGAGCTGCAGGGAAGCGGGGACGAGCACCGCGCCAAGCTTGTGCAGCGCCACCGCACAAACCCAGTATTGCCAACGCCTGCCCAAAAAGAGGATGACGCGGTCGCCCTTTTCGATGCCGAGGCCGCAAAAGAGGTTGGCCGCTTGATTGCTCAGGCGTTTAAGGTCGGCGAAGGTGAAAAACCGCTCGCCGCCGTGATCGTCGCACCAGACCAGCGCCTGCTTGGCCGGGTTTTCTTCCGCCCAGGCGTCCACGACGTCAAACCCGAAATTGAAGTTTTCCGGGATGTCCAATTTGTAGTTTTGTTTGAAATCCGCATAAGATGAAAAGCGGGTTCTTTCAAGATATTTTTTCAGAAGCATAACATATTTCCTTATAAATTTATTCCGCGATCACGGTGAGGAAGCGGGCGGGTTTGCCGTTCATGGCCTTTTGGCCGTGGGGCAGGGCCGGGTCGAAATATATGCAGTCGCCCGCTTCCAGTATGACTTCCTCATCGCCCAGGATGATTTTCACAACACCCTCCACGACATAGTTGAATTCCTGCCCGCCGTGGCTGATGAGCGACATCTCATTATTATCCGGCTCCACCGTCACCATGAGGGGCTCCATGATGCGGCGCTTGAAGTTATAGGCTAGGCTTTCAAAGTGATAGCCTGGATAGCGGTCAACGCCGGTGCCCCGCCCCTTTTTCACCGCGCAGAAGGTGCTGAGCTTGGGAGATTTCCCGGTGAGGATTTCCGTCATATCCACGCCATAGCGGTTGGTCAGCTCGAAGAGGACGCTGATGGGGATATTATCCCCGCTTTCCTCATAGCGCAGATATTGTTCCGCGCCGATACCCAGCCATGAGGCCACTTCCTCCGCGCTGAAGCCGCAGATGTCGCGCAGTTCCTTGATGCGGTTGGCGATCAGTTTCATTTCTTCCGACATATAAGCCCCCCCCCCTTTCTTGCATTACGAACTCTATTTTAACGCAAAATAATCGCAAATACAATGCTTTTTCGCCGATAAAATAATTTTTTTGCAACTTCCGCGCAATAATGCTTGAAGTTTGCGCATTGCTGTGTTATGATAATTAAATATGCCGAGGAGGAAAGCGACATGGAGAAGGTCATTTTACGAGAAAACGCCTGCAAAGGCTGCGGGCTTTGCGTTTCCGTCTGCCCCAGGAAGTTGTTGCGGTTGGATCTGTCGAGGGTCAACGCCAAGGGATATAACCCGGCGGTTTTCAGCGAAGGCGGCTGCACGTCCTGCGCGTTCTGCGCGGCCATCTGCCCCGACCTGGTCATTTCGGTCAATAAATAGTTTATTACTAAGCAAAGGGTGAGAAAGATGAAAAACACCTTGATGAAAGGTAACGACGCCATCGCGGAAGCGGCTGTCAGGTGCGGCTGCCGCTGTTTTTTCGGTTATCCGATCACGCCTCAAAACGAGATCCCGGAATATATGAGCTGGCGGCTGCCGGAAGCCGGCGGCGTTTTCGTGCAGGCGGAAAGTGAGGTCGCCGCCATTAATATGGTTTACGGCGCGGCGGGCG
>WRDJ01000013.1 GCA_009783495.1 Clostridiales bacterium
CTGCTCGAAATATAGGTTCTGCAAAGTGGTCTTTTCCCCCAGCTCGCGGAAAACCGCGTCGTCAAGGCTTTCGCCGATGCCGACGAACCTATAGGGGAAGGCTCGGCAGCCCTTAAACGGCTCGCGCTTCCTTTTCGTCAAAAGCACCGACAATTCCCGGCGCGGCAGCTTTTTTACGTTCGCGCGCGCCGTCTCGTCCACTTTAAAAATGGCCAGGTTCACCGTGAGCATGAAATTTTTGTTGTCTATATTCATGGGCGGCCTCCGATTTCGTGCGCTGATCTTATTTTAACCCATGCGCGCCGTTTATGCAACAGGCGCTTGGGGCGTTCGCGGGAAACCTCTTGACAAGCGGCGCATAATATTATAACATAGATATTATCCTTTTAATAATAACTGCGACGGAATGAGAGGCGAAGAAAATGCGCGCCCTGACGGAAAAGGTTTCGGCCCTGAAAAAAGAAAAAAACGCCCTGATCCTGGCCCATTACTATCAACCGGCGGAGATCCAGGAGCTGGCCGATTTTACGGGCGATTCCTATTATCTTAGCAAAACCGCCAAGGAAGCGCGGGAAAGCCTGATCGTCTTTTGCGGGGTCAGGTTCATGGCGGAATCGGCCAAGGCGCTGGCCCCGCAGAAAATGATCCTCCTGCCGGTCGCCGGCGCCTCCTGCCCCATGGCCGACATGGCCGTTTTGGAGGAGATCGAGACACTGAAAAGGCTGCATCCTGCCGCCGCCCTCGTCTGCTATATCAATTCTCCGGCGCGGGTGAAAGCGCTTTGCCAGGTCTGCGTGACCTCGGCCAACGCCGAAAAAATCATCCCCGCCCTGCCGGAGAGGGAGATCATCTTTCTGCCGGATAAAAACCTCGGGGCCTTCCTGGCCGGGAAATTCCCCGATAAAAAGTTCATCAACTATCCCGGGTATTGTCCCGTCCACCAGGACGTTAAAACGGAGGAAATTCTCCGTCTGAAAAACGCGCATCCCGGGGCGCCGGTGGCCGCGCACCCGGAATGCACCCAAGAGACACTGGCTTTGGCCGATTTCGTGGGCGGCACGGAAGCAATTTTGCGTTTTGCCAAGGCCGCGCCGGAGAAAGAAATGATCATCGTAACGGAAGAAGGGTTGAGATATGCCCTGGAAAAGCAAAACCCGCGCAAAAACTTTCATTTTCCGCAGCCGCCCATGCTTTGCCAGGACATGAAAAAGACCGGGTCGCAGGATGTCCTTTTAGCTTTAGAGCGGGAAAGCGGGCAGATCGCGCTGGAAGAGGGGATGCGCCTGGGGGCGTTGCGCTGCCTGGAGGAAATGCTGCGGCTTTCGGTTTAACAGAAGCCAGAGGCAAGAGTACAGCGCGTGAAGCAAACGGCGAATTGCCGTTTGCCGGGATATAAAACAGAAGCGAGAAGATAGAGGGGAGTGGTTAAGCTGAGCAAATTCGACGTGATAATCGCCGGCGCCGGGGCGGCCGGCTTATACTGCGCCCTGCTGCTCGATCCGGGGCTGAAAACCCTGCTGCTCAGCAAAACGCGCCTGAAAGAGTGCAATTCCTATCTGGCGCAGGGCGGCATCACCACGGTCTCGCGTGAGGATAAACTTTCCTTCATGCGGGATACGCTCTTAGCCGGGCAGGAGGAAAACGACCCGGCGGCGGTGGAGCTGCTGGCGGAAAAAGCGCCGGAAACCATCGCGCGCCTGATAGAATTCGGTATGCCCTTCAGCGGGGAAAACGGGCGCATCGCCTATACCAAGGAGGGCGCGCACAGCAAACGCCGCATCGCCTATGCCAAGGATGAAACCGGCAAGCATCTGGTGGAAACCTTGCTTGCGCAACTGGCGGAGCACAGAAACGTCACCGTTTGGGAGCAAAGCGCCCTGCTCGACATTCTGCGGGAGCCAGAGGGTCAAAACCCGGCCTGCCTGGGCGCGCTGGTGCAAAAAGAAGGCCGCCTGCTGCGCGTTGCCGCCGCCAAAACCGTGTTGGCTTGCGGCGGGATCGGCGGGCTTTTCCGCGAGACCACCAACGCCGCCGGGCTGACCGGCGACGCCATCGCCATCGCTTTTAAGCATGGGATCGCGCTGAAAGACCTGGATCACATCCAGTTTCATCCCACCTCTTTATACGCGCCGGAAGCGGGCAGGCGCTTTTTGCTTTCCGAATCGCTGCGCGGGGAGGGCGCGCGCCTGCTCAACGCGCAGAAAAAACGCTTTGTGGACGAATTGCAGCCGCGCGACGCCGTTTGTGCCGCCATCAAAGAAGAATTGAAGAAATTCCCGCGCCTGCCCTATGTTTATCTAGATATATCGCATCTGGAAGCGAACTGGTTGCGTGAACGCTTCCCCATGATCCATCGCCGCTGCCTCGATGAGGGCTATGACATGACCAAGGACCCCATCCCGGTCATCCCTTCGCAGCATTATCACATGGGGGGCCTGCAAATAGATTTAGCAGGCCGGACTTCGCTTGCCAACCTCTATGCCATCGGCGAGGCCGCCTGCAGCGGCGCGCACGGGGCCAACCGCTTAGCCAGCAATTCCCTGCTGGAGGCGCTGGTTTTCGCCGCGCAAGCCGCGCAAGACATCAACGGCGGCATGGCTCCGGCGCCACCCCCGCCGCCGCGGCAAAGCGCCCCGGACAAAGAACTGACGGACGCAAGCCTGCGGGCAAGGCTGGTACAATCCCTGCTGAGCGGGGGGAACGGAGGGATAGCCGATGAATTATGCGATTATTGACGAACTGATAAAAAGGGCCTTTGAAGAGGATTTCCCCTATGGCGACATCACCTCGGAAGCCTTGATCGCCCCGGACGCGCAGGCGCAGGCCGTGCTGATGGCCAAGGAAGCGGGGGTCATTTGCGGGTTGCCGGTTTTCGCCCGCGTTTTCGCGCTTTTGGGCGGCGTGGAATGCCGCCTTGAAGCGCAAGACGGCGACATAATAGAAAAAGGCCGGAAGCTGGCCTTTCTAAAGGGGAACACCCGAAACATCCTGAAAGGGGAGCGCACCGCCCTCAATTTCACACAGCGTTTGAGCGGCATCGCTACCAAGACCCGCCAATTCGCGCAGGCGCTCGCCGGGAGTGGCGCCAAGCTGCTGGATACTCGCAAAACCACGCCGGGGCTGCGCTGTCTGGAAAAATATGCGGTGAGCGCGGGCGGCGGCCTGAACCACCGCTTCGGGCTTTCCGACGGCATCCTGATCAAGGATAACCACATAGCGGCCTTGGGCGGTGTCGGCCAAGCGGTGGCGGCGGCGCGCGCCAAACACGGCTTTCAACGCAAGATCGAAGTGGAGGCGGCCGATTTGGCAATGGTGGGGGAAGCGCTGGCGGCCGGCGCGGAGATCATCATGCTTGACAATATGGATGACGAAACCATGAAGAAAGCGCTGCAGCTGATCGGCGGGCGGGCGCTCACCGAGTGCTCCGGGAACGTGGACTTGCCGCGCCTGCAAACCTTGGGCAGGCTTGGGGTGGACTATATTTCCTGTGGTGCGCTCACCCACTCCTTTTCCTCTTTGGATCTCAGCTTGATCATTCAACAACAACGGTGAAATCATGCCGGAGGCTTTCGCCGCCGCCGCTTATTTCGGCCTTGCTGGCCCCCGCGCCGGTGTTCCCTCCGATCCTCCAAGTCCAGGAAACATTGCCGTCGGCGTCGGAAGTTTTCGTCACCAAGCCCGCCGCCGTGCTCGCGTTGCCGGAGCGGTATGTAACGGTTATTTTATATTCCGTGTTTGGCTTCCCCGTAATTGTTATTGTGACTTCCTCGCCGCGATATACGTTTGCCGGCGCGGAGGTGATTTGCATTATCCGCTCCGAAGGATCAGGATCGTTAATAACCGGCTCTTCCGGGCCGGGATCACTTGTCACGGGTTCATCCGTGACGGGAGGGTCATCATCCTTTTCTTCCGTTTTGGCCGGATCAGCGGGAGGATCAATCACGACATCGCCCGATTCCTCCGGCGGGGTCTGAACCGGGGGTTGCGGCGCTTCGCAAGCGGAAAGCGCCAGCAGCAGAATGACCGCCAATGCTGTGCACAAGAGCTTTTTAGCATGGTTTTTCATGGTTTTCCCTCCTTGATTCTAAGGTTCCAAGCGGCGAGCAAAACAACCGCCCTGTATCACGCACAGGACGGCCTATGATAAAGTTAAACTTGACCTAATCCTGCAATTTATCTAAATCCACAATTTCCCAGTCAGCTTTTATGTCGGCCAGCATTGATTGAACAAAGAAATCTTTTACAGGCAAACAATTCTGTGTTGCCGAAACAAATATTTCAAACTTTCCGTTAAGCAATTCACCCGGACTGGGGTCAAAAAACAACTTGTTTTTAGTTTGGGGAATCATTATCCAAAGCTGTTGCTGCATTTCTTCGGTAACAGCGTTAAAATCTTCTATAACTTTGTTCATAAGAGCCGTAGTTATATCTTTTTCATCCATTTCTTCAAGGCGACGGGCAATGCTTAAAAGAAGCGGGCTTCGACCGCGGAAAAAACACCAAAAATCCTCTTGTTGCCTTTGTGATAGAATCATCAACTGTGACAACTCTGTTTTTCTTAAACATATCAAACATATTCGGTTTCCTTCTTTTTGGTGCATTTGGTTAACTGATTTTACGCAGAGGGGTTTAATCAAAGTGTTTGATTAAACCCCTCTGCGTAAGCGGCTGGCAGGGGCAGCAGGACTTGAACCCGCAACCAATGGATTTGGAGTCCACTACTCTACCAATTGAGCTATACCCCTTCATCATTTGGCCAATATATTATAACAGAACGGACAGAATAAAGTCAAGCGCAAATTT
The DNA here is from genome assembly GCA_009783495.1 of Clostridiales bacterium. Classification (GTDB taxonomy): domain Bacteria; phylum Bacillota; class Dehalobacteriia; order UBA4068; family UBA4068; genus WRDJ01. The sequence continues at coordinate 4,804 of WRDJ01000013.1, forward strand.
TATGGGGAATTGTGGGCCTTAAAATTTTATGACCTGTTTTGTTGTTGAAAACCCAATGCTTTTGTGTATAATATAGAAATGGTCAAATTGTATAATATAGAAATGGTCAAATGATATAGACTGCATGACTGATTCCATGTTATACTAAATTATAGCCCTTTGGCTTAAGTTTTTGTGGTTCTCGTCGGCGGTTGGCGGCAATCTCAATTAACCGATTTTGAAAACAGGAGCGACTTATGCAATATCTTTTTCCCCCATCATTGACGAATTTGATCAACCAACTGGTCAGGCTGCCCGGAATCGGCCCGAAATCCGCGCAAAGGCTGGCCTTTCACCTTCTGCGCGCCAAGGAAGAGGATGCCGGGGGCCTGGCCCGCGCCATTTTAGAGGCCAGGAGCAAGGTGCGGCGCTGTTCTGTCTGCGGCAACCTTTCCGATGGGGAGACCTGCGCCGTCTGCGCGGATGAAAGCCGCGACGCGGAGCTCCTTTGCGTGGTGGAGGAAGCGCGGGACGTCATTTCCATGGAGCGTATGCGCGGCTTCGGCGGCTATTATCATGTGCTGCACGGAGCCATTTCGCCCATGGAAGGCATCGGCCCGGAGCGCCTGACCATCGGGCCCCTCATGGAGAGGCTGAAAGAGGGGCGCGTCAAGGAAGTGGTGATGGCCACCAACCCCAATGTGGAGGGCGAAACCACCAGCCTATACCTGGCCAAGCTGATCAAGCCGCTGGGGGTTAGGGTGACGCGCATCGCCCACGGCGTGCCGGTGGGCGGCGACCTGGAATATGCCGACGAGGCCACGCTGGCCTTTGCGTTCAGCGGCCGCAAGGAGATTTGAGGCGACAATATGAGCACAGGCCCGGTCTCGCAAAAAGAGGCCAAACGATTTGCCTTTGGCGGTTCGCCGGGTGCGGCGTGAAGCGGAGCTTCTCCGCTCGCCCCGCTCCCCTGGCGGGATGATTAACGGGAAGGTTGGTGGAAAAATGGTCGTTCTGATGAGCAAAGAGCAGACGGATCGCTATTACAAGGTGATGAACACGCTGTTTGAGAAAAACAGGGAGGGTTACGGCGCGGGCTTGGGTGGCAAAAACAAGGTGTTCGTCAGCTTCTCCCGCGGTGAAGAAAGGGCGGTCACTTTCTGCGGAACGGGGAATTCGCTGGAGACGGCTTTTCAAAGCGTGAAAAATATCGTGATGAAAAACATAAAAAAAAGCTTTCCCCCCGTCCCCCGCTGGATTTATATGGATTTTGTCTGCGAGGAGGAAAAAATCTCAAAAGAGGCGCTTTTTCGCCGGCTCAATCTGACGAAACGGAACTATTTCCGCGGCGGCCTGGCCTTCGATGATCTTTATCAGACGGCTTTTCTGGAGCAGGAAATAAACGCGGCGGTCTTGCTGGATAACGACAAGCCGCCGGTGAGCTTAAACGAGCGCAATATCACGAGTTTTTTGCGTAAAAAAGGCTTCCTCGGAAAAGGGCAGGGGTTCACGCAGAGCAACGTGGATGAGCTGATCGTTTTCAAAGTCAAATCATATTTTTATGACGCGGAAAAAGACGAATATCATGATATATACTCCGACGGGCAGGAAAAGGGCAGGAGAAAAACCGTTATTGACAAGGGCTTTTGGGAGGAATCAATACGGGCCACCGGCCGCTATTTAAATGGCACCGTAAACGGGGACGGCTCCTTTGTCTACGGATATTTTCCCTGCTACGGCGCCGTCGTGCCGGGATATAACATCATCAGGCACTGCCTTTCGGTGATGGCGCTGATTGATTTATACGCCTTCTGGCCGGACGAGGGCCTGAAGGAAAACATCGTAAAAACTTTTAATTATGTCTTGCGCGAGGCCGTAAAGGACATTGACGAAGAGAGCGCGGTCATCGTTGACGGCCCGGGCGGCGAAGTGAAGCTGGGGGCGCTGGGCCTGGGCATCCTGATGATTTTGCGCCACGCGGAGCTTTTCGCCGGCGACGCATATCTCGGCGTGGCCAAGAAGCTGGCGGGCGGCATCCTGAAAATGTTCAACGAAGAAACGGGGGAGTTCACCCATGTTCTGAATTATCCCGGCCTCTCGCTGAAGGATATGTTCAGAGTCGTCTATTATCCCGGCGAGGCCTGCTATGGCCTGATGAAGCTTTATGAGAAGGTGAAGGACGAAAGATATCTGCGGGTCACGGAAAAAGCCTTTGATTTCTTCATCCAAAACGATTATGACAAATATTTCGATCATTGGCTGGCCTATGCGGCGGGTGAATTGACGAAATATGCGCCGGAAGAAAAATATTTCGTTTTCGCGCTGAAAAACGCCATGAATAATATTGACTTCATCTTGGAGCGGCAGACGACCTGGGCGACCCTTCTGGAAATGCTCAACGCCTCTTTCCATGTTTTCGAAAAAATCAAGGAGCAGAAAAGGGAAGATTTGTTCCGGCCTTATAATATGGAAAAGTTTTATAAGGCGCTTTCCGTTCGCATGCAAAGACAGCTGAACGGCATCCTCTATCCCGAGAAGGCGATGTTTTTTGCCAAGCCGGCGCAGATCCTCTATGGCACATATATCAGGCATCATTCCTTCCGGGTGCGCAACGACGACGTGGCGCATCACCTCATCGGATATTGCCACTTCGTCAGGGAAATTTTGCCGCGCGTCACAGGACTTAATCTTTTTCTGCAAAAATAGACAGGAATAGGAAAAAAGATATAGAATTATAAAAAATATATAGAATTATTTTATAGAAGATTTGAAAACCTGTTTCCATGGCATGAAAGCACCGTTTCAGCTATGGGGGCAGATTTTTTGTGAAAACGAACCCGGTCTTTCCGGGAAGTGAAATTTTTGGAAACGTGACCGCTGTGTGACTGAACCCCGCTATAATGAAAACAGAAAAAGGCCAGAGCGCCGCTATAAAGGGGTCAACGCAGGGCGTCGTTCACATGGCGTGGAAGAAATTTCCAAAACGTGACCGATATGTGACCGGAGCTTGTTATGATAGCGCCAGAACCGACAGAAAACCTAAAATAAATTTTACATAATGAAAGGGGCCCATCACCATGAGAAAGAAAATGAGCGGATATCAAATCGCCAAAAAGCTGCAAAACAATGAGCGGAGGAACAAAGCGAGGATCAGCAAAATCCTCAAAAGCGCGGCCATAGCCGCTGTGGTCGTTTCCAGAATGGCCGGCCCGTTCGCCAGCTTCCAGCCCGCCGTAGCCATCGAAAGCCCTCCCGCCTACATACAGCAAACCGCCGCGGGCCTGGACGGAGAGGCGGAGCCTTCCTTCGAGGTGGACGCGGAAGAGGGCAAGCTGACGATCCTCGGCGTCTCTGAGGAAAACCCCCTGGTGCTTTATTACCAGAGGGACGGCGTTTGGTTCTGGACGGAATTCTCCGAAGCGGGCGAATACAAACTTCCCGCCGGAGCTGACTCGGCGTCAATAACCGAACGGGCCCCCGATTATGATGTCAGCATCTCTCAGGAATCTTCCGGGAATAACAATAATAAATTGGGCGGCAGCGAGTCCTCCATCCCGGCGTATGATCTGGACGGTAATTTGGTGGCTTACGCGGTGGAAAACAAAAACGTCGGCAGCAACATCTCAAACCTTTATGAACTTTTCAGCCCTGATGAAAACGGCAATCCCGACATGAGCAACAAGCTGGGGCAGATCATCGTGTATAAGAACGATACGATCATAATAGACCTGTATGTTGAGATGAGCCTGTCCCTCCGCTGGCAGGACAAACAATTTTATAAATATTGCACGGTTTATGGCAAAGGTCAGCACGTGCTTCCTGTTGACGAAAAAGTGAGCGGCGTCTGGTACCTAGCGATGAGGGAGGGAGAAGAAAATCCTCCTAAATATGACGACGATGCGGGCTTCTTCGACGGCGATCCTGGGGAACCCGGCTTATTAGACCCGGATCCTGAAACCGACGCCGATGCCGATGC
>WRDJ01000014.1 GCA_009783495.1 Clostridiales bacterium
CGCATCGCTTGATTTCGCTGCGCTCGAAGCCCAGGCCGCTGGTGGCATTGCCCTGCGGGTCGAGATCCGCAAGCAAAACCTTTTTACCGTCTTTGGCCAGGCAGGCGGCCAGATTGACCGCCGTCGTGGTCTTAGCCACACCGCCTTTTTGATTGACAAGCGCCACTATCTTCGCCATATACACCACCGCCCCCTTGCTCTTTCCGGGGATTTCGACGTTCTGCGTCACAAATCCTGCCGAATTGTTTCACGTGAAACAATTTATGCGGAAAAGACCGGGAACGAAGAGACAGCAAGTCACGCTCCGGGGCCCTCAAAAGGCGTTTTTCTGTCTTTTGGGGCGGAAACACAGGCGTCCCGCATAACAGAGGGGAGAAGAGAACGTCCGGAGCGCGAAGTAAACGGCGGGGTGCCGCTTGCCGTGATATAACAGCACGCCGGGGATCGCGGCGAAGCGGGGAATATAAGCACAAATAAGGAGGCAGCCCCCACCAAAAAACCGAAAGAGAGGGGGCTAACGAGAAGCCCTGCTTTTTCCTGTCCTCTGTTATGCGCCGCTTATGTTGCCGGCGCGCTCAGAGAGGGCTTTTTTTTGGCGTCCCCGCCGCGCGCGGATATTTCTTCGGCGTGGGAGCGGTTTTCTCCACCAGCAGCAAGCTGCGCTTTTCCTCGAGAAACGGCAGGCTGTAAAACTCCGTTTCCCGCACCGCGCCGCCGAGAACCCTGAGGGCGTTGGCGGAAGCGGCCAATTCATCTTCAAGCGCCGGGCCTTTCATGGCCAAAAAAACCCCGCCAACGCGCAAAAAAGGCAGCGCGTATTCCAACAGCACAGGCAAGGCGGTGACGGCGCGCGCCGTGACGGCATCAAATTTTCCCCGCAAAGGGGGGCCGGAACCGCCTTCCTCCGCGCGCAGGGCCAGCGCCTCGGCGTTCTCCAGGCCCAGCCCGGCGACGGCCTCGCGCAAGAACCCGGCGCGCTTCTTCAGAGAATCCAAGAGCAACCAGCGGCTCTCCGGGCAGGCCACGGCCAACGGGATGCCGGGGAAGCCGGCGCCGCTGCCGATGTCAAGGCAAAAAACGCCCGGCTTGAGCCGTTTCGCAAGATAAAGCGCGTCCCAATAATGCTTGAGAGCGGCCTCCCGCGGGTCGAGGATGGCGGTGAGGTTGAACTTCCTGTTGGCCTCCTCAACCAAACGCCAATGCCGCGCCAGCAACTCGCTTTGCCGCGCACTCAGGGCCGGGCCGACGGGGAAGGCCGCCAGCGCCGCTTTCAGGGTTTCGCTGAAAATATCGTCCGGCATAGAAACGTCCTCTTTTTAATGATTGGTGTTTATGGGGAACCCCCGGCAAATTGTTTCACGTGAAACAATTTGCGAGAAGGGCCTACAAGCCGCCTATCCGCCCTTATGCCTGTGCTCCAGGTATATCAAAAGCACGCTGATGTCTGCCGGGGAAACGCCGCCCAGGCGCGAGGCCTGGCCCAAGGAAACGGGGCGGTTCTCGATGAGCCGCTGCCGCCCCTCAAAGGAAAGGCCCTTGACGGCGGCATAGTCCAGCACGGGCGGCAAGAGCTTGGCCTCCAGGCGCGCAAAGCGTTTGGCCTGCTCTTTTTGTTTGGCGATATATCCTTCATATTTAATATCTATTTCCACCTGCTCGGCTTCGGCCTGCTCCAGTGATTGGGGCGGCGGGGAAGCCAGCGCAACCTCGCGGTATGAAAGCTCCGGGCGGCGCAGCAGGTCGGCCAAGGTCATGTCGCCCTTGGCCTCGATATGCAGAGATTCTCTGACGGCGGCGCCGGGCCGGGTTTGCCGTAAGCGCGCCAGCTCGCGCTCTATCGCCTCTTTTTTTTCACAGAAAAACCGCCATCTTTCCTCGCCGATCAGGCCATAGGCACGGGCTTTTTCGCAAAGGCGCAGGTCGGCGTTGTCCTGCCGCAGCAAGAGCCGCCATTCCGCCGAAGAAGTGAAAAGGCGGTAGGGCTCGCTCGCGCCCTTGGTGATCAGGTCGTCGGCCATCACGCCGATGAAGGCCTCGGCGCGGCCCAAGATGAAGGGTTCCTTACCCAAAACCGCGGCCGCGGCGTTGGCCCCTGCCAAAAGCCCCTGCGCAGCGGCCTCTTCATAACCGGAAGTGCCGTTCAATTGCCCGGCGGAAAAAAGCCCGGCGATTTCTTTGTGCTCCAAGGTCGGCTTTAGCTGCGTGGGCTGCAAACAGTCATATTCGATGGCATAGGCGGGGCGAACGATCACCACGTTTTGCAGGCCGGGAATGGTGCGCAGAAAGGCCAACTGCACCTCTTCCGGCAGGCTGGATGACATGCCTTGCACATAATATTCGCGCAGTGTGAGACCCTCCGGCTCCAAAAAAAGCTGATGCGCGGGGCGCCCGGCGAAACGCACCACCTTGTCCTCGATGGAAGGGCAATAACGCGGGCCCACGCCCTCGATGACCCCGGAATAGAGCGGCGAGCGGTGCAGGTTTTCGCGGATCACCCGATGCGTCTCCTCGTTGGTATAGGTAAGCCAGCAGGGCAGCATGGGGCGGGAATCAACCGTCCGCCAATCCGGCGCGAAGGAAAAGGCCAGGCCGCGTTGGCCCGGCTGCTCCTGCATCCGGCTGAAATCCAGGCTGTTTTTGTCCACCCTGGCCGGGGTGCCGGTTTTGAAACGGGACATCGGCAGTCCCAGGTCGCGCAGGAAAAGGCCCAGCGCGGTGGCCGGGGGAAAACCTGCGGGGCCGGAGGCCGCGTAATGCTCGCCGATGACTACGCGCCCGTTCAGATATGTTCCGCAGGCCAGCACGACCTTTTTCGCCGCGAAAACCGCCCCTGAAGTCAAGCGCACGCCCTCCGCTTGCCCGTTTTCGATGAGAAGGGAATGCGCCTCGCCCTGGCGCAGATTGATGTTGGGCGCGTTTTCCAGCTCGCGGCGCAGGGCCGCCTGATACGACGGCTTGTCAATCTGAGCGCGCAGGGCCTGCACCGCCGGGCCCTTGCCGGTGTTAAGCAGGCGGATCTGTATCTGGCTTTGGTCGGCGAGGCGCGCCATGGCGCCGCCCAGCGCGTCAATTTCCCGCACCACCGTGCTTTTGGCCGGGCCGCCCACCGAGGGGTTGCAGGGCATCAGGCCTATGGCCTCGATGTTCATGGTCAGCAAAAGGGTTTTCGCGCCCATGCGCGCGGCGGCCAGAGCGGCCTCGCAGCCGGCATGCCCGCCGCCCACCACGATCACCTCATATGAACCTGCGCGATAGCCGTCTGTGGACATGGGAAACCTCCTTAACAAGAAGCAAGAAGCAAGGGCGGCTTATATCGGCGTTGTTTCACGTGAAACAATGGGTCGCACGAAAAGACCTTCGTTAATACGCGTGCTGTAATGCCTGCTATACCGTGTTGATGGCTCCCGAAACACCGGCCAGCGCCCCGGCATACAGCTCGCGAACCAGGCTCCATTCGGCGGCCTGCGCTTCATCGTTCTTATGGAATATATGATAGCGATATGAGGGCGCGAAGCCCAGCCTCCCGTAAATTTGCGGGTCGCCGCAGAGAAACACCGCCCCGAACCCCAGCCCCCCGGCGATGCGCAAGGCTTCTTCCGTCAGGGCGCGCGCAATGCCGCGCCGGAAGCAGGCCGGATGCACGCAAAGCGGGGAAAGCAGCAATTCCGTGCGCTCACCGTGCGGCGTGGCAAGCGTGGTCTTGCTGAGGACGATTTGCCCGGTGAGCGCTCCGTTTTCATCTTCGGCCACCAATGACAATTCCGGGATGAAGCTGGCCTTTTCCCGCAGTTCACGCAGATATTGCGCCTCCGTGCCGTCGCCGTGGGCGGCCGTCGCGAAAGAGGCTTCGACCAACCGATCAACTTCATCATAATCCGAAGGGGCTTCCTGGCGGATTATCATGCGCTTCACCTCCGTTCGAGCAGCGTTTATCCGAACCGCCGGCATTTACTATTTGCCCAGGCAAAACGAAGAAAAAATGGTTTTTATCAATTCCTCGCTTGCCGATTTGCCGGTTATTTCGCCCAAGAAACGCGCGGCGGTCATCAGATCAACGGAAACCATGTCAATGGGCAGGCCTTCGTCCAAAGCGGCCAGGCCCTCCGCCAAACATTGTTTGGCCTGCACAAGGGCCCGTTGGTGGCGCAGGTTGCCCAGCAGCCCCGGCCGCGCCGCTTCCGGCAAGCCGCCCCCGGCCCGCTTTTTGATCTCCTCTTTCACAAGCGCGAGCCCCTGCCCGCTTTTGGCGGAAACGGCGATTTTGGTCAAGCGCGGCCAGGCGTGCTCCAATTCTTCCCGCAAAGCATCGGGGGAGGACAAGTCGGCCTTATTCAAAAGCAGCAGCGGGCCGCGCGGGAAAAATTCCTGCAGCAGAGCGTTCTCATTTTCCGTCAACGGTTGGGTAAGGTCGAGCACCAACAGTATCAGCTCGGCGGATTGCGCTTTTTGTCGGCTGCGGCCCACGCCGAGGGCTTCCGCCTCGTCGCAAATGTCCCCGCGCAGCCCCGCCGTGTCGCTCAAAAGCACGGGAATGCCGTCAATGTCGAGATATTCCTCGATGACGTCGCGCGTGGTCCCGGGAGCATGGGTGACGATGGCCCGTTCCTCGCGCAAAAGGCTGTTGAAGAGGCTGGATTTGCCGGCGTTGGGCGGCCCGAGCAAAACCGCGCGCAGCCCCTCGCGATAAGCGCGGCCCATGGGGGCCCCGGCCAGCAGTTCGTCTATGGCCGCAAGAATGGGCAAAAGGCGCGCCTTCGTCTCTTGCGCGCTTAATGCGTCCTCATCCTGCGGGAAATCCACGCCGACCTCGATAGCGGCCATAAGCTGCGTTATTTGCTCCTCTATCGCCGTTATGCCCGCGGAAAGGGAGCCCGCAAGCTGTTCGGCGAACAGAGAGAGGGCGCGCGGCGTTTTCGCTTCGATGAGGTCAAGCACGGCTTCCGCCTGCGCCAAATCAAGCCGCCCGTTCATGAAGGCGCGCAGGGTAAATTCGCCCGGCTGCGCCAGAACCGCCCCCGCCGCCAGCGCCGCCTGCAAAACCCGCGCCACAACCAGCGGCCCGCCGTGACATTGCAACTCCGCCGCTTCTTCCCCGGTATATGAGCGGGGCTCCTTCATCCAAACAACAAGGGCCTCGTCAATCGCTTCCCCGGAAAGGGGATGGCGGATCACGCCCAAGCAGAGCTTGTGGCTTTGCAGGGAAGAGGGGTTTTTCAGAGGGCATATGCGCAGCATGATTTCTTTGGCGCGCGGCCCGGAAAGGCGCACGATACCCACGCCGCCCGTCCCCGGCGGGGTGGCGATGGCGGCGATGGTGGTCGCGTCATTGGCGTTGCCTATTGCTTCCGGCATGAGAAGCTCCTTTTCTTTAAACGAGCCTTGTGCTGCGGCTTTAGCGCGGACAGCGGTTATCGGCGGGGTTAAATTTGGTTTTTTTGTTTGTCAATGTAATCTATAAAATACTCTCTCTTTTGGGAGTTATCACTTTTTAGGTTTTTCAACCACTTCAAGCCGGAGGGCCACTTCAGCAGTTCTTTGAAAAACCTGTTATCGGCTATTAAGCCAACAAACTCAACAAATTCTTCATAAAGAAGCGTTTTTGCTTTTGTAAGACGCCGTCCCGTGCGTATAATATCTGACAATCAATGTTTGCAGTGCTTCCACGACGTCCTCCGAGAGCAAAAGCAACCATTTGTCCGCTATGTCCAAGTGCCCGAGCGCTTCCCGTGCGTAGTCTTTTTTTATCAACAATTCGATAAGTTTTTCGTCAACATGGATATGAAACAGAACTTCGCTCCAAAAATCCCCAGCAAGCTTCATGCTTTCAAGCTTGGCAATAAAGGCTTCGTATTCTCCTGCCTCAACAAAGGTCGTTAAACTTTCCGGATTGTCTATAAAGCCTTGTATTTGCTTTTTGGAAGCGTTAAGCAAGCTATCCATCGCAACCTCCATTCCGCCGCTGAACGACGCTATTGCCCCTAACAAAAAAACTCCGCGAACCGTGTCTCCCGCGCGGCAATTCGCATGGGATCCCGGCCGGCGGAGCCTGTTGCCTGTTAGTTAGATATGGGTGTTTATCAGGTTATTAATGCCTTTTGCCCTGAGAATGTTTTTTATAGATGATCACCTGGCGGTATGGCTCTGCGCCCTGGCTTTGCGTCTCAACGCGGGCGTCCTCCTGCAAGGTCATATGCACGATGCGCCGCTCGTAAGGGTTCATGGGTTCGAGCTCCACCTTGCGCCCGGTATGCACGGCTTTGTCTGCCATCCTCTTCGCCAGGGCGGTCAGCGCCTGCTCGCGGCCTTTGCGGTAGTTCTCCACGTCGAGGACGATGCGCGGCGTTTCCGCCGCTTTCTGGTTGATGGCCAGGTTGGTCAGATATTGCAGGGCGTTGAGCGTTTCGCCGTGGCGGCCGATGAGGATGCCCAGGTCGTTGCCGGAAAAGGAAAGGCGCAGCGCGCCGTCTTCCTCGCCGACCTCGCAAACGGGATCAACCTTCAGCTTGGCGAAAATGCCCTTCAAGAAATCCTGCGCCTGTTCCGCGGCCTGATTCGGTGAAATCGCCGCAGCCTGGGCTTGTTTGCGTTCCGTTTGTTTTTCCGCAGCCTGGATGGGTTTGCGTTCCGCGATCTTGACCGGAGGCGCAACCTGGGCTTGTTTGCGTTCCGTTTGTTTTTCCGCAGCCTGGGCCGGCTTGCGTTCCGTTTGCTTTTCCGCAACCTGGGCCGGCTTGACCGGGGCGGGCTCTTTGACGGGAGGCTCGGGCAAGGAAAAAGTGACGCGCACCTTGGCGTTTTTGCCGCCTATGCCGAAAAAGCCCTTGTTGCCGGAATCCAGAACTTCCACTTCCACATCCGCGTCCAGTTCCACCCCCGCAAGCACGAGAGCCGTGTCTAAGGCCTCTTCCACGTTTTTGCCCGTGGCTTCAACAGATTTCTTCATCAGGTTTACATCCCTTCTTGATCGCAAAGCTATTTCTTGCGCACTATCTTATATTTCTTCCCTTGATTATTCCCGCCTTGGTCTTTTTTCTGCTGTTTCTTTCTTTCGGCCTCTTCGCGGCGGTTTTCCTCTTCGGCCTCGGGAGAACCGGGGGGATACCATTTTTTAGGCTTTTTCTGCGCCTCGGCCTGCGCCTTTTCTTTCTTCTTGCTCATTTTTTCCGCTTCCAGCTTGATTTTCGCCTCCAGCTCGGCATCCTCTTTCTTGCCGCGCGCGTTGATGAAAAGCTGCTGCACCGCGCCGATTATGGATTGAAATGTCCAGTATAAGGCCAGGGCGGCGGGAAAGCCGCTCGCCACGAAGCCGATGAAGACCGGCATGGCGAAGAGCATGATGCGCTGCGTTTGGTCCTTGCGGTTGGTAATCGTGAGGAATTGCTGCCCGAACTGGGAGGCGGCCACCAGGACGGCCAGCCAGACAGGGGTTTTCAGAAGTATGGGGAGGAAGTTGCCGTTTTTGTCCGTCGTTTCGCCGACGACCTCAAAAAGGTCTTTGATCCACAAAAAGCCATGACCCAACTCCGAGCCCGGCACGAAGCCCCTGACGGTATAAAAAAGGGCGATGATGATGGGCATCTGAATGAGCAGCGGCAGGCAGCCCGCCAGGGGATTGATCTTGTAATCCTGGTAGAGCTTCATGGTGGCTTCGTTTTTCTTCTGCGGGTCGTTTTTATATTTCTCGCTGATCTCTTTCATCAGCGGCTGCAGCTTCTGCATGGAACGCGTGGAGAGCATCTGCTTGAGCGTCAGGGGAAAGAGCAGCATTTTCACAACTATGGTGAAAAGAAAGAGCGCCAGGGCATAGCTGGGAATGTGCAGGGCCTCGGTCAGCTTGAAAAGCAACTCAATGAACCCGCCCAAAAAGCCCGGTATGCCGGTGGCTTTTTGCGGTTCGTCGGTCAGGACGAAGGGCAGAATGTTGATAAGATTAAAAATCTGCAAGGCAGAACCTCCTAAAACAGAAGTGAGAAACCAGAGGACAGAAGGGAGAAGGAAGAGGTCAGAGGGTCAGCGTGTGCGGCAAGCATGGCAAGGCGCGTCAAGGCGAGGGAATGAGCGTACTGATTGTGTACGGGAGTGACCGGGCCGAGGATAAACATAAAACTAACTGGAAGGCAAGAGAAGCAAGCAGAGCAAGGAAGGCGCGAGACGCGACCGCAGGCGTACTCTTTTGTACGCCGAGGATCGCGACGAAGCGGCTGACACCGCTATACGACGCTTATGTTGCCGACCCACCCTAAGAAACCGGGTCGTAACCCCCCTCATGCCAGGGATGACAGCGCAAAACCCGCTTCACGGACAAAAGGCCGCCCTTGAACGGCCCGTAACGCTCCAGCGCCTCAATGGCATATTGGGAACAGGTGGGGGAATAGCGGCAATTCGCGCCGAAAAGCGGGGAAATCGCTTTTTGATAAAATTTGATTAATAAAATCAAAAACTTTTTCAGAAGGTTCAGTAAAAACCTCATTCTTCTCCGCCCCCTCCGATTATCAGCGTTTTACCGGCCCGTTTTGCGCCAGGGCCAGCCGCAGCTGCTTTTCGATCTGCGCGGTCTTGGCCTCTTTGGCCGCGTTGCGCAGGATAAAGATATAA